>JAOZQW010000121.1 GCA_029932015.1 Candidatus Fermentibacteraceae bacterium | reverse complement strand
GAGAACCTGTCTGAATGGGATATCCTCAGGGAGGCCAGAGTACTTGTTGTCGATGAGAATGCCACAAACAGACGTATACTCTCTGGAATGCTGGAAAGATGGGGCTGCAGTCATCTCGAGGTCGAAACACCTGTAGAGGCCCTTATCACCCTCCGCGAGGCCGCGCTTGCCGACAAACCCTTCACGGTCGCAGTTCTGGACATGAACATGCCCGGTATGGATGGAGCCACTCTTGGCAGGGCAATCAGAGAGGATCCTGTCGCAGGGGCGGGGGGGACCATTCTCCTGATCATGTATACATCTATGGCCTCTCGCGGTGATGCTGCGATCATGAAGAAGGCCGGCTTTTCCGCATACCTGACGAAGCCGGTCAAGTTCTCTGATTTCAGGGAGTGTCTTCTGGGAGTACTGAGCACCCGGGAGAGACCGGAATCTGCCAGGTCTTCTGGGATCATTACCCGACACAGCATTGCAGAGACCCGTAAAGAGCATACAAGGATACTTCTTGCAGAGGACAATGCAGTGAATCAGAAAGTCGCCCTTAAGATCCTTGAACGTCTGGGATACAGCGCAACCCTCGTGGAAAACGGGAGGGAGGTGCTGGATGAACTTGAGAAAAGTAAATACGATCTCCTTCTTCTAGATGTCCAGATGCCTCTGATGGATGGATTTGAGACAACCAGAGCTATCCGCGAGATCGATTCAGGAGTGACTGATCATCATATCCCGATCATAGCAATGACTGCTCATGCCATGAACGAGGACAGACAGCGCTGTCTCGATGCAGGTATGAACGGCTTCATATCCAAGCCGATAAGACCCGAGGCTCTCGCTGAAGTGATCGAATCTATCACTGCTACAGGAACTGCCGCGTCCGCAATTAACAAAGCTCCTGACTCGACCGGCCTGCCTACTTTTGACAGGGAAGTTCTGAAAGAAACATTCGGAGATGATACTGAATTGATCGATGAGCTTCTCGGACTTTTCCGAAGCACTGCACCCGATATAATGGCCGCGCTTCATACTGCACTCGAATCTGAAGACATTGAAGCTGTTAAAAGCAGTGCTCATTCACTGAAGGGATCTTCCGCAAATATCGGAGCCAGGGCGCTGCAGAATTCTATGGCGACACTCGAGACGGCCTGCTCAGAAAATGAGATAGAGCAGATACGAGCTATTATCCTCCAGGCAGACAGGAATTTCTCAGATCTGATAGCTCTGCTTTCCAGGATCTGAATCGAAGAATGCAGTGACTCATCCAGTGTTACCGGATAGATGATCGATGATTGGGGAAGATTGATAATGACCGGGGAAGAACCACTCGTCCTCATCATCAACGATGATCCCGTCAGAAGGGAAAAACTTGAGGAACTGCTCTCTAAGGCCGGCATCAATGCTCAATCCTCTCCCGGCGGACGAGCAGGTCTGGAGATAGCTGTATCAAGTGAACCTGCGCTGATCATACTTGCCAGCGGGATGCATGGGATGTCCTCCAGCCAATTCTGTTCCATCCTGCAGGAGAATCCCGAGACATCCTGTATACCCTTTATTCTTACTATGGAGACCGAGGATATCAGGAGTTCGAATCCCCCTGAGAAACCTGTTGGGACCATCGAAACCATCATCTCGCCACTTTTGAATACAAGGAAACTGGTTGACAGGATCACTCTACATCTGAATACAAAGGACCGATGGAAGCAGGTCAGCAAACCCGTCAGCAAACCTCAGCTTCAGACGGTTCGAGATGATTTCAGGAGTTATCTTGGATTTGCCCTGCAGAAACTGTTCATGGATGAGTCCAATTGTGAGGTCTTTGAGCGTGGTGGAACTCAGAATATCTATGCGAGTGCGAAGTCTGTCGGCTTGGATCCAGCCAAGCTCGCAGTCAATATGGCTGAGTTCCTGAGGTTGAAATACCTCCCATATATTGATCCGAATACTATTGCAGCAGACGTATTTCCAGTGCCATTCAGCAGGGCGAACCTGGTGCTCGCTGTTCAGGATACTGACGGAGAGCTGCTCTTCGTTATCTCGAATCCTTTCGACCTGCAGCTGCAGGATACGATCAGAATGCTCTCTCCGACCATCAAACCCAGACTTGGTGTTACTCATCCGGAGAGCATTCTTGCCATTTTTCGCACCGATGAGGATCCGGTCAGTGATGGGGTAGAGGTCGTACAGATCGGTGATGATGAGGATGAAGAGCAGCACAGGCAGGATGACGATGATGGCGTCCCCATAGCAGGGGAGGTTCTCGAGATCAACGATGAGCCCTCAAAGGAAGAGATCAATGTATCACCAATAAAATACATCGCTGATAAAGTTCTCTACGCTGCAGCTGTCGAAGGAGTCAGCGATATCCACCTTGAGCCGAAACCGGACAAGGTGATCATACGCTACCGTTTAGATGGAGATATGCAGGAGAGATACACTCTCAAGAAGAAAACGGGCAAGGTTCTTCTGAGTCGGTTCAAGGTGCTGGGTGGCCTTGATATAGCCGAAAGAAGGAAACCCCAGGATGGAGCACTTGAGGCGCGAATAGCCTCGGGACACTACAAGATGAGACTCGCCACCACTTCGACACCGAATGGTGAGAGCATGATAATCAGGATACTCAGCATGGATACAACACCGCACACACTTGAGCAGCTTGGTATGACAGGTGAGCAGTCAGCAATCATGCGCGAGGTGACCAAGCAGACCTCAGGTGCAATAATCGTTGTCGGCCCAACCGGCTCGGGCAAGAGCACGACCCTCTACAGTCTTATATCGCATATCGATATAGCCAACCGGAGCCTGATGACCATCGAGGATCCTGTTGAGTACATAATCCCTAATGCGAATCAGCAGCAGGTGAATGTAAAGGCAGGAGTTACCTTCGAATCGCTTCTGCGTTCCGCCGTAAGACAGGATCCGGATATCGTATACCTGGGTGAGATCAGGGATCCATTCTCTGCGAAGACAACGATGGACCTGGCAAGCACAGGCCATATGACCTTTGCTACACTGCACTCCTCAAATACCGCATCATCCGTTTCCAGGCTGGAGAGACTCGGCGTCTCCAAGGAAGATATGGCTGATTCGGTTCTCATGATCGAGTCACAGCGGCTTCTAAAGAGACTCTGCGTGCATTGCAGGAAAGTCCGACCGATCGAGAAGGATGAAGCAGATCTAATTGCGAAATTCACCGATGACATACCGGATAGGATCGCAATTCCCGTTGGTTGTCCCAGATGCAGGAACGGCTATAAGGGGCGGCAGGGCGTTTATGAGCTTCTTCAATTCAATCCTGAGATCATCTCAATAGTAAGAAGTGGCGCTTCTGTTGCGAGTATGCGAATGCAGTTCAAAGCGGCAGGGCAATATCTTATGAGCGATCATGCCATAGATATGGTACGTGATCAGCGACTTGCGCTGGATGATGTTTACAGAATTGTCCTTATGGAAGAGCTGCGCCTGACGGTCAGCAGCAGGAAGAAGAGCGCTGACAGCAGCACTAAGTCTGTTCACTCGGCTATTTCAGTTCCTCAGGCAGATATTGAGATCGGTGAAGATGAGGATCATGTGATTGCTGATGCAGCAGCATTCCAGGATTCAACCGGTTTCGAAGACAACGCTTCGGCTTCTCCACAGCGCGAGTACCCGTCAGGCGATGCTGCTGCAGTGAAGGAATCTACACCTTTCGGAACCCGACCAGCAAAGGTCATACCCGAGATCCAGCCAGTTGCTCTAGGTTCCGATACTTTCTCGGGTAAGACCAGGATACTTGTCGTGGACGACGATCCGGACCTCAGGGAATACGTATCTTTCATCCTGTCGAACAGCGGGGGATATGAGGTTATCGCGACAGGTGATGGTGTAGATGCCATCGTCACCCTGAGTACAGAAGAGTTCAGTCTGATAATTTCAGATGTTGACATGCCAAATCTGAATGGTTTTCAACTCCTGGAAGTCATTAAGAATAAAGGGATAGATACTCCTGTGGTATTTCTAACAGGTAGGGATGCACAGGAGGATGAGATAAAGGGCTACGAGCTTGGTGCTGTGGATTACATCAGGAAACCAATCCATAAGAAAACACTCCTGATGAGGATATCACGGTTGCTGAAGAGCTGATGGCAGATACATCATCCAAAGTATCGGATCGATTCGGCATCTGTCAGTTACTCATGACAATTTCCATATTATGTAAAGTCAGGTAATGTCTTGAGTCCTGTAAGGAGTTTGAGGCATCTGCAAGTACGTGTTCCAGCATAGATATTGTCTTGAGTCCTGTAAGGAGTTTGAGGCATCTGCAAGTACATGTTCCAAATACGATATTATGTACAGTCGCGTAAGCATGAGGGGTAACATATGATACGTGACTTTACATAATATCTCTTATCGGACATTGTGCATAGCAACACAGCAACCCCACCCCATGCTGAGGTGTCCCCATAACTATATAAGTGTTATGTCCCTATAACTCAGCGTACTCGAGTCTTGCCAGCTGATACGCCTGGAATTCAGTTGTGTCCGGGAATAATGCCAGTGCAGTCTCGAGATGCTCGCGTGAACTCTGCAGGTCACCCATGGAGTATGCGATCCTTGAGAGACCTGAGATCGCCTCCCATGCCATCTGAGATTCACCATCGACTAAGGCGAGTACTTCGCTGTAAAGATCCCTTGCTGTGCCCAGGTCGGTACTACTGCCCCTGTTCTCAAGGGCGACCGCAAGATGTAATTTGGCAGGATTGGCATGCTGAATGTCCGGATTCGATGCGAGGAAATCCTGCAGCTCAGTTATGACCTGCTCCTCCATTCCGAAGATTATCCCGATCTTTGCCGCCAGTACTGCGGAGCGCTGACCTGAATCACGGCCAGGATACGCTGCATAGTTGCTCAGGGCAAGTGAACGGACCATCTGAAGCTGTCCCATAGACGTATCATACTGCCCGCTCTGGAATCCGTTCAGAGCCATTTCGTACATCTGTCCTACCAGATAAAAGTTAGCGACAGATTCGTTCCCCTGGTTCCTTGCGGTGGCGGAGAATGCCTGGACGATGAGGATCAGGATCACCAGTACACCTGCACCCATCGCAATCCCTCTGATGTGCTTCTGAATGAAAGTCATACTTCCAAGGAGAGCATCGTTGACGGGGTCCTTTTTGAGTTCGGTCTTCGTAAGGCGTTTTCTTGTCTTGTGAGCCATTCTTCTGGTCCTGCTTTCGAATATTTTGCGGTCTGATCATCACATTCGGACAAATATACTACGTATTGCTCTCCCCATGTCATCCTCTGAGCCCTGGTTGGTTATGACGATGTCACAGGCAGCTTCCTTTTCTGCAAGACTCATCTGAAAACTCCAGCGCTTAAGTGCCTCCCCGGTAGATATCCCGTCCCTGACACTGATCCTTCGGGCGCATCTCTCCGGCGTATCGCTGACAACGATGACAAGGTCAAGGAGCGCATCCAGCCCCAGTTCATAGATCAGGGCCCCCTCGAGTACCCATATTCCATTGTCGGCACCATTCCGCAGTCTGGCTGCTGATGAGATCGCCCAGCGCTTCATTCTCGGATGAACGACCGAGTTCAGCTTCTCCATTTCATGCGGATCATCGAAGACGATATCCCGTAGTACAGATCGAAGATCGTCCCCTCGAAGTTCAGAGAGCTCAGGCATGCAATATCGCATGGCAAGGTCAGATAGCACATACTGACGTTCAAGAAGACGATGCCCGGTCTCATCAAGCGAGCAGACACCCGAGCAATAGGCAGATGCGAATCCGGCGGCAGTCGTCTGACCGCATCCACTGTTCCCGGTAATGCCTACCAGAATGGTTCTATCTGATCTGTCCGATCTCATCGTCTCCCCCAGCAGATGTTATCTTCTGAAGCGGTGACCGTCAGTAATTCACCTTCAGGTGCATCAAATGGGGCAAGTATAGGTATATAGTTGTCTGACATGCCTATAGGGCGTTCGGTAAGAGTATCGCTACGTCCTTCGACAAGTATCTCCAGCTCAGAGCCGATGTTGCTTTTCCTGAACTCCCTCCTTGCACTGACTGACAGGCTTCTGAGAGCCTCAGCTCTCTCCGTAACAGTCTCTGTATGGAGAGCGAGTTCCTTCCATTCAGCGGCAGGCGTGCCGGGTCTTGGAGAGAACGGAAATACATGGAGGTACGAGACAGCCGGATGCGATACCAGTTCAACGGTCCGACTGAAGTCCTCTTCAGTCTCACCGGGGAAGCCGACGATCACATCTGCTCCCAGCGACAGTCCCGGAAACAGTTTCGAACACCTCGTGAATAGTGCCTCTATATCGTTGCCGGAGTAATTCCTGCCCATTCTCCTGAGTACATCGTCCGAACCGCTCTGGATTGGAATATGAAGGTGTCGGCAAAGACTCGGAAGAGCGATACTTTCCAGTATCTCAGGGGTCAGGCCGATCGGCTCCATTGAGCTGAGTCTTATTCTGAAACCTCCGAGATCACTCAGATCGGAAACCAGATCGGGAAGTCCGTAGCCCACTTCCCCATAGAGGTCCCTCCCGTACCTTACCAGGTCTACTCCGGTAAGAAGTATCTCCATGAATCCTGATCGCGCAAGCGTAGCAGCATGCTCGAGAACGACTTCCCGCGGCTGGCTCCTTGAAGGACCCCTTGCAGCAGGGACGATGCAGTACGTGCATCTGTTGTCGCAGCCATCCTGCACTTTAAGGAAGGCTCTCGTTCTGGACATGGACTTCGGAGCCACAGCCGGAAAGAGCACTGAACCTCCCGGAGCGGTTTCAGGCGGCAGGATATTCAGCCCCAACCTTGATCCGATCCTGTCT
>JAOZQW010000120.1:6246-6815 GCA_029932015.1 Candidatus Fermentibacteraceae bacterium | reverse complement strand
ATGTCTGAGAGGAGCCTGACTGAGGCCAATGTGTCGTCTCCTTCCGTGGTGCCGGGAGAGGGAATCGAACCCTCACGCCCCGATAGGGGCAACGGATTTTAAGTCCGTTGTGTCTGCCAGTTCCACCATCCCGGCATCTAATCAGTATTGTGTTAACGCAGAATATAGCACCGCATCTGGAGAGGGCAAACTCACCTGCTCAGCCCACGGGTTCAGTCCCGCCTGGCTCCATTGCTGCAATGATGCACCTGTGCTCATGGATCCGGTTCATAAAGGAGTCTCTGAGATCAGGGTCAGTTATGAGTGCCGATATCCTTCGAATGTCCTGCATGGCCAGTTCGAGTATCTCTATGCGTCTATGCGTCCATCCGTGTGTTTTACTCCTCCCCGAGAGCGGGAGCTCAGACAGTCGGCGGTATGCTTCGGACAGGAGCCATAATACCGCTGTCCTGTTCTGACTGCTTACCGAGCCGAGAGATGCCTCGGCAGACTCAAGAAGCTGAAGGATCTCGCTGATGGTCAGCTCTCCACAAGGATCGGAACCGTCAAGCTCGGCGTGAGCAAGACAG
>JAOZQW010000120.1:0-6236 GCA_029932015.1 Candidatus Fermentibacteraceae bacterium | reverse complement strand
TCAATGCCTTCGCGGAGAAGCGTGACAGCACTATCCGTTCTGCCGGATCCGAGGTGCAGTCTGCCCAGGTAGCAGAGGGAGATGGACTCGCCTTCCGGGTCCTCGAGCCTTCTGCTTACCTCAAGAGTTCGGAGGAGAATTTCTTCACCCTCATCCGTTCTACCTGAATCCATAAGCAGCAGTCCTATGTTCAGCAATGCTATGCTCTCAGTGAACTCGTCTCGTGTCTGCTTGCAGATGACAAGTGCTTCGGAGTAAAGCTCCTCAGCATGCTCATACAAGCCGCATTTGAGATAGATATTGCCCTGATTGATGAGACTCCTGCATTCCCCCGGCCTGTCACCTAGTTTTCGATAGATATCAAGACTTCTACCAGTCATTTCCAGAGCCCTGTCCAGGTCGCTCCTGCGGGAATAGATGCTGCCCATGTTCCTCAGTACACTTGCCTTTGCCGAGAGATCTTCCGATTCTTCGAAATGCTTCATAGCCCTTGCGTAGTACTCAAGTGCTTTCTCGTCGTCACCAGTTGACCAGCTTACCAGACCGATGTTGAAGAGCACTCTGGCCTCGAGAGAGTGAGCCTGTAGCTCGGTAGCACAGCCAAGAGCCATCGTGAAGACTTCCAGAGCTTCGGCATAGGCTCCTGAACCCCAGTGGACAAGCCCGGTATTGTTGAGTGCCCGGGCCTCTGTAAGCCTGTCGCCAAGTGATCTGGAGAGTCTGAGGACCTTCCTGAATGTGGCCCTGGCCTCTCTGGGCTCAGAAGTCTGAAGCTGAAGGATTCCTATTCCATTCAGAACCTGGAGACGGTACGATCTGTCACCGCTCTCAAGAGTCGTCCTGAAAGCCTTATCCAGGATCTGTCGCGACATCCCGCTGTCTCCCTCGTCCCTGAAGCTAGCGGCAAGCATGATCATCGCAGGTATGTGCTCAGGGTCGATGGAAAGAGCCCTCTCAAACAGTGATCGGGCTGAGAGGGCATCATCGTGAGAGTGACGCTTCTCATAAAGATGTCTGCCTCTGAGATATAGCTCGTAGGCCTCGGTTCCGCCAGTACCTATCTCGAACTTAAATTTCTGTTAATCCTGAACTGGGAACGACAGGTCCTGCAGACGCCAGGGGAGATACTAGAGAGGACCGAAACTAGCAGGGTTTGCTGAGGTAGGGGACGAATCCGCCCCCTATTCTCGTTTTCAGTATGTATGAACTTAACAGTAACAGTAGCTTATACCGTCAGATCCTGATCGTATCCGGTCCTTCGTACTCGTCATCTCCGGCGCTGCTCCAGCATAAGGCCACCGCAGTCTCTTCTCCCATGTTCTCAAACAGGTGACAGACGCCCTGACTGATACAGAGCAGTGCTGGTTTGTCTGTTGAGATTACCGTGGAAGTCTCCATTTCAGGGAAGCTCACAGTGAGTGCGCCCCTTAGAATGAGCACTTCCTCGTTCCTGCCGGGATGAGCATGACCGCCTCTGGAACAGCAGGGCTCTATGGAGAAGGCATGGCAATTCGTTATCGAGCCGGTATCTGCAATGAATTCAAATGGATTGAGCACATAGCCGCGGTTGTCACGATGGTCATCCATCAGCTTCAGATGATGTGTCTTCAAGCTCTTTCCATGCATGTCCCCTGCTCCTCTCCTTCTCTCTGTTGCCGCCTGACAGCTCCCTGTCCATGAACTCTCTTATCTGGATAGCTTTCCTTCTGCCTATGCCAGGAACTTCCATCATATCTTCGATTGAGGTCGCCGCGACTCTGGCCGCGCTGCCGAAATGGTTCAGGAGCCGCAGCTTGGTGGATGATCCTATGCCGGGGATATCATCAAGGACCGACCTCAGCCCTCCTGCAGACCTCTTCTGCTGATGGTAGTGGAGAACGAATCTATGTGATTCATCCCGCATATGGCGCAGAAGCATAAGAGGTAGTGAATTCATATCGAGTCTAATCTCTCGCTCTGTGACGCCCTCGAGCAGCAGCTCCTCCTTTTTGGCCAGGGAGACAAATCTAATCCTGCCCGCCCAATCCCCCGCTGCCGCAACTGCGGCTCTGAGCTGCGTTATCCCGCCGTCGATGAGGAAGATGGCCGGATGCTCATCTTCCAGCGATGACACATATCTGCCTACAGCAGAGGCTATCATCGCAGGGTCGTTCCTGCCTATCTCAGGCGGCATGGAGAAACGTCTGTATCCTGACTTGTCCGGCCTTCCATCCCTGAAACTCACAAGAGCTGCCACTGGATAGGATCCCTGGATGGTAGAGGCATCAAGACAGGTCATCCATAAGGGAGGATCGGGAAGATGGAAGATATCGGCAAGAGCCTCAAGGGCGGCTTCGGTTCTCTCCCTGCTTCCTGCAGGACGTTTCCATGAAAGCCGGGCGAGGAAGTGATCGAGATCCCTTTCCGCCAGTTCAACCACATCCCGCAATCCACCTCTCTTCGGTACTCGAATACGAACAGGAGACTCCCTCATCGACCCAAGCCATGAAACTATCGGTTCAGGGGAATCAGGCAGTTCGGGAAGCAGAAGCTCCCTCGGAATATCGTCGGTCTCTGTGTAATAGGCTCTGAGAAGAATGGATAGACGCTCAGGCACTGGAGCCAGTTTCCATTTCCTGTCGAAAGGCATCCTCACCACACCTGTGAATCTTCCCCCACGCATTCGCATGATGAGTCCCCAGTTGTCTCTGATGACCACTGCATCCCTGCTTCTGGCGTCAGTGACCGTATCCGGGGCGGGCCAGCCGAAGCTTGCCAGTCGTCCAAGCAGATCTCTCAATCTTGCGGCTTCTTCGTAATCCTGCCTGCTGGAAGACTCTTCCATGGCGCCCACGATCCGCTCCCTTGCCCACTCCCAGTCACCCTTCAACACCCTGATCATCTCGCTTACTGACTTCCCGTAGCTCTCAGGCTCCACATTTTTCGTGCACGGGGCCATACACCTGCCCAGCTGTCCCATGAGGCATGGCCTCTTCCGTACAGGAGGAGCACTTCCGCCGCACCTCCTCAGTGGGAAAGTCTCCAGCAGTATCTCCATCAGTTTTCTCAGGTTTCTCGAATCCGGATAGGGGCCGAAGCGCGGTCTTCCCGGCGCTCCATGAGGTTTCCGAGTAAGGAAGAGCCTGGGATACTCCTCATCAGTCGTGATTTCAAGGTATGGATACTTCCTCCCAGAGCGGAGACGCACATTCAGTGGGGGTTTTCGTATCCTGATGAGTTCGGCTTCAAGGACCAGTGCCTCTACTTCACTTCTCGTGATCGTCCATTCAACGGCGACTGCTCTTTCCAGAAGCAGCTGATGACGCCGGTCACCGGGATTTGAAAGGTGTCCGCCGAGTCTGGCTCTCAGATCCTGTGCCTTGCCAATGTAGAGGACGGCTCCTCTGTGATCGAGGAAACTGTAGACTCCAGGAAGAGCCGGAGCGCCCGAGGCCGCGGCTCTAAGACTTTCCGATACGCCCACGTCTTGTCGCCAGGCTGAAGATGGACCTGGCCTCCTGTCCGCCAGTCAGTGCGAAAATCGAGAGAAATGCAGCCATTGAGGCAAGGGATACCCCGATCAGTCCGAGAAGGCCCATTATGAATGATGCGCCCGAGAGCCGCTCTGCCAGTGGAGCGAGCAGATGGAGGAGTCCCCCGGTCAGGAGTGTGGAAGGGAGCATCGAGAGCCAGGGCCTCATTGAAGAGCGGCGCAGAGGTCCGAGCCTTGCTGCGAGAGCACGCCTGAGAAGAAACAGGTTCAGTGCGGAGGAAATACTAGTCGCAAGGGCAAGACCGGCCAGCGGCCTCGCCATACCTGTCTTGATGAACCCTATAGTGAGTACGATGTTGAGTACGATATTGAGAGCCATGCATCCAACCGCTATCCTCACAGGAGTCCTTGTATCCTTCATGGCGTAGAAGACCGGAGCCGTTATCTTGACGCCTCCGTAGAAAAGCAGACCCGCTGAATAGTAGATGAGGGCCGCGCTGGTCAGGGAGACCGATTCGCTTGAGAAAGCTCCTCTTGCCAGGAGGACACGTACAATGGGTTCCGCCAGAAAGATGATGCATAATGTCGCTGGAATGAGGAGAATAGCGAGAGCCATCGTAGCTCTGTCCAGTGTCTTTCCAGCATCCTTCAGCTTCCCTGCTGCTGTCTGCCTGCTGAGTGTCGGAAGAAGAGCGGTAGCAAGCGATACAGCAAAGACGCCCTGCGGGAACTGCATGATCCGGTTGCCGTATGCGAGAGCCGAGACACTGCCTGGCTCCAGTGCAGAAGCTATCATCTTGTCGACAATTATATTGACCTCTGCGGCTAGAAGTCCGATCAGAGCAGGGAATGCCAGCATCAATACTTTCCTGACCCTTGGATCTCTCCAGTTGAAGTCCGGCCTGAATCGGAATCCTCGTTTCCTGAGTGCCGGGATCTGTACAAGAAGCTGGAAGACGCCTCCTGCCATAACGCCCACAGAGTAGCCCCAGACCGGCTGCCCCGGCACAAGGACTTTTGAAAGAAGCAGGATTCCAGCTATGGCCGAGATATTGAAGAGTATTGGAGCAGTGGCAGGCGCCAGGAAATGCCTGTGCGCGTTGAGGATGCCCATTACGATCGAAGCACATCCAACCATGAGTATGTATGGAAAGAGAAGGCGTAGGAGTCCTGCGGTAAGCTCCGATTTACCCGCTACTTCAGAGAAGCCGGGAGCGAACAGCCGGACTATGAAAGGTGAAAATGCCATACCGAGAAGGACGATGACGAGAAGAAGGCTGCCCACCATGGTGAGTATCCTTCCGGCAAGTCTGAAAGCCTCCTCCCTGCTCTCCTTCATCAGGGATTCCGTATATGTGGGAACGAAGGCCGCGCTGACTGTAGCTTCACCAAAGAGTCGCCTGAGTGTGTTTGGAACGATGAAGGCAAGTGTGAATGCATCCGCCGCTGCACTGGTCCCGAGGATCGCTGCCTGGGCTACGTCCCTGAAGAGTCCGAGGATCCGACTGGATACCGTCAGTCCCCCCATGAGACCGGTTGCACGGGCAACCTTCACGGCCTCCTCTGCAGGAGTGCCCAGATCACTCAGTCTCTCCCCTGCGTCGGGGATCCTCCCCAGGTCTTTCAGTTCATTCCTCCGTTGTCCTGCTGGTACTCGACGGCGGTATAGGTTCTGCAGGTTGTCCTCCGGGTACATGGGGTCTCCGCTGACCCTGATGGTCAAGTATTGGTTGGAGCTGACTCCTGAGCAACGGGTTAAGTATGAGAGATCTAACGGCGGCTGTGGAAGCCTCCTCGGAAAGGCCCATGTTCCAGAGAGAGACTGCAAGGTTTTTCCAGACTGTAGGTGAGCCCGGAGCCTTCTCTGCGGCAAGTCTGAGTTCAGCCAGTCCGGTCAGGGGTCTGCCCGAAAGAGATAGGGCTACTCCCCTCAGATTGTTGAGGTCGGCCCCCTCATAGCCGGCAGCAGCTGCAGCATCCAGTTCATCAAGGGCGGTGTCCGGATCATTGATGCGAATGTTCCATTCAGCAGACAGGATATGGTTGAGACCTGACCTCTCCGCACCGGGAAATGAGTCGAGAAGGGAAATCGACAGGATCGCGAGCATTACAAGGCCGACAGGCAGGATCTCCTTTTTCGAGGGAAGCCTCCAGGCCATAAGGAACCAGAAAGCGGGAAGTACTGCTGTCCGGAACCTTGCAGCCGGGAAGAATATGAACGCCGCGGCCAGACCGGCGGCTGCAAACGAGACAGCCAGCCTTCCACCGGAAGTAGAAAGAATTCCTCCATCGAAGCATCTGACAGAACCAATGGTGATGGCCAGCAGACTCAGGGGCAGGAGGAAAATGAGAAATGCGGACCTCATCAGCGCTCCTGTCTCCATATTCCTTCCCGGACCCGGCAGTGAGAAGAATGCCATCCCCTTCCTTACCCCCATCATCAGCCACTTCCCCGGAGACTCTGTGATGGCATTGACAGCTCTGTAGATGAAGGCCTCCTGGAAACTCCCCTGCTCTCCTTCCACTGAGACCAGTTCTTCGAACTCGACTCCCGGTGGAGTGGTGAGAAGGTCCCATGATGTGCCAAGCCAGAGATTCTCTCCACCGTTCTCTGCTATTGCCGGTCCCCCCCCTGCTATCAGGTTGAGAAGAATTATCGGAAGCAGCGGTATCGACGCTCCTGCAAGGATGAACAGCCATTCCCGGAGTTTAGATCGACTGCCAAGCGAAAGCAGAAGCATGAATGGCAGCGCTATCAGCAGCT
>JAOZQW010000119.1:6475-6817 GCA_029932015.1 Candidatus Fermentibacteraceae bacterium | reverse complement strand
AGACGTCGGCGCTGTTCCGATAGGCAACGAGCGCGTTATTGAGATCACCGGCCTTTTCGAAGAGGATGCCCATCAGGTATCTGATAAATGCATCGTCCACATAGCGATTGGGATTGCTCTCATAGGAAAGGTTGAGAGCGCGGAGCTTGTCATTCACTCTTCGGCACTCTACAAGAGCGTCCACCATATTGCCTTCAGATGCATAACAGGCCGCAAGACAATAATTTATGAACACTTTCTCGTAGTCCGCACCCCTGAATTCAAGAACAAGGTCACTTGTCAGAAAAGCTTCAGCCTCCTGACCAAGGTCGTTCCGGCCCTGGAGAAGCTGTCGAAGGAGGG
>JAOZQW010000119.1:0-6465 GCA_029932015.1 Candidatus Fermentibacteraceae bacterium | reverse complement strand
GTCACTGAGACGGTCCGCCTCCAGGAGCACCCTCTCAGCCTCGGGATAATCACCGGCAAGTCTGAGGAGGTTGCCCAGTTCCATCAGGTAGAGGAGCCGGTCTCTGCCCGAGGAGTCGGGAAAGACCTCCCTGAACTCCTCCAGAGCGGCCATCGCACCGGAATCGGTCAGATCACGGGTAACTGGTCTCATGGTGCGGCTGTATTCAACCGCACAGCCTGCCGCCAGCATCAGTACGATGCAGAGCGCTCCCCCTAGGCCGGCTCGGTGGCTTCGGCGATAGAGGTTGATAATCATCAGAGTCTACCTGCCCTTCCCTGGAAGGAGGCTACCACTCGATGATCTTCTTGATCTCCGTGCTGCCCATCCAGGTCTTGAGGGCTGTCTCGACATTGATGAGCTCAAGACTGACCTGGTAATAAATAGCCCTGGTGCTGCCTTCTTCGTCGACGATAGAGCCAATGCTTCCGGTCAATACAAAATCGGCACCTATCTCCCTGCCGAACTCTGCGGCAGTGGCGGGGGAGGCGAATATCTGCTGGTCTAATCTCTCTCCGCGAACCTCATCCCTGGCGGCTCCACCGGCGGCTATCTGGACTCGACCGGACCCGAGGAGTGCTCTCTCTATCTCGTTCATGAAGATATTGGTGTTGATGTGCTCGGCACTCTCATTGTAGACGCCCCCGACCAGTACCACAGGCTTGGGCGGCATCTCACCACGGGCTCTGTCCCCACCGAAAGTATCGAGCCAGTCACCGGAGAGGCACTGCAGGACCATTGAATCGGCAACTATTCTTGCATCGGTATCGTTCCAGTAGCCGCTGAGATCCGTAACAGTGTCAGTATCTGTCCTGGTTACCTCTCTGCCGCATGCGGCAGCCAGAAGCACGAGTCCAAGCACAAGGATCAATCCGGTTTTCTTCATTATTCTCTCCCTTTCATTCATGATTGACGATCAACGACCGGTTCTTACTCCTACATCCACGGGATGGGAACCACCCCGCGGAATATCACATTGTAATAGCCTATGTCCCTCAGCGCGGTTCCAGCCTGGGGAGGATCAAGTGGCTTCAATATAAGAGCGTACTCAGACTGGAGGTCGGACAGGGAATCAGGTGCCTGACCCCAGGCGTCCCTGGTCCATTCCCACATCACCCTGTCTGCGGGGGAGGTGTTGTCTGAGAACATGGACAGCCCCGCCACACTCACACCCATAACACCGGCCAGTGTCATCTGGACGAAGCCGGAGTAAGCATTGAGAGATTCCCATGTGTCATGGACCTCCAGAATGCCTGCCTGATGCGCCGCATACAATTCGGCCTGTGTTGGCAGCCTCCTTCCGGTGTACCCGAGATAAAGAGACGCGGCCTCCCAGGTCAGAGAGACAGCGGCGATATCGAAGCAGCCGGTCTGTACTGTGACACCGGTTACCATTCCCTGCTGATCAGTGTAGATGACCCATGGCGTATACCTCATGAAGATCACTCCCTGATACTCATCGCCAAGCGCCTCACCGGGGATCAGCAGCTCTTCCTGCCCCCCGATGTAGAAGGGGACCTCTTCGTAGAAGTTTACTTCCGATGTGATCCAGTCCAGCATCTGCCTGCACGTAACCGGATTCTCATCAATGAAGAAAGGACCCGTCTCGACCGGTACCCCGTTCACTTCGACCGTACATCTGTCTACGAAGATCATTCCGTCGGGAGTCCGGGGAAGTCCGCAGTCAATGCATATCTCGCCCTGATTAACAGCGTGGCAGCTGGGACAGTCCCATGGTGTCGCGACGGCCACAGCCGTCAGGACCAGAAGAAGAAGCAGCAGTCTCAAATCAGGTCACCTCCGAGTGGTCTCCTCCTGCATCAGCCGATGAAGGAGCAAGCATTCGTCCAAGATACATGAAAGGCGTATCAACGAGGGCTATGATCACCTTAAGAATATACGTTGTCAGCAGGACCTCGATAAATAGAGTGTTATCAAAAACTCTCCAGAACGCGATGAAACAGAAGACGGCGGTATCGATGAGCTGACTTGTCATCGTCGAGAGATTATTCCGAAGCCAGAGATGCCTTCCCCGGGTCTTAGTCTTCCAGAAATGGAAGGCCCATACATCATGGAACTGACTCAGCAGGTAGGCAGCAATACTGGCAAGGGCAATTCGAGGCATGAAGCCGAATATCATCGACATCGACTCCTGCACCTGAATCGCCCATGTATCGTCCGCCACCCCGAAGAGCAGTGCCAGCTGCATCACGCCTGTCATGAGAAGCATGGCGACAAAGCCGAGAAGTACTCCCTTCCTCGCCTCCCGCTTCCCGTAGACCTCGCTCAGGAGATCAGTGGCGAAGAATATCGAACCGTAGAGAACATTACCAAGCGTGACAGTGAATCCAAAAAGAGTGGTTATCTTCATTACCTGAAGGTTGCAGAGGATGATCATCACCGCGATGAGTGCAAGCAGTCCCTCCCGGCCGAAGTATCGGAAGACAAGCAGGGTCGTGGCGAGGTTGCCGAGCATGAAGAGTATCCAGAGCAGTTCATTGCTCAAAATTCAGCTCCAAGCGTCACATAGCCAACCGGTTTCCGGGAAATACCCCTGAGATCGGTCCTCCATGCCACATCATGCTTCAGCAGGAAGTACCCAAGGTTCATGCGATACCCCAGGCCGATGCCCATCTTGAGGTCATTGAGATGGTATCCGCCCGCAGTTGAAGCACCCCTGAAGGACTCGAAATCATCAAATGCCGTCCCGATATCTATGAAGAAAACACCTCTACCGTTATAGAGGGTCATCGGTAGCGGGGCCTGCAGCGAAAGCACATCGATGAACGGTACCCGCATTTCCGTGGAGAACACGCTGTACCGGCGCCCACTGATGTCCGTATAGTCAAATCCCCTGAGAAGATCACCATAGTTGGAATAGAATCCCATAAGCTGATCTATCGAATCTACCTCACCCCACTGTCTCCTGTGAGGCATTGCCCCTCCAAGGAAGAAGACAGGCGCATCGTCACCCCAGCTAGCTCCTCCCGCCAGTCTGGTTGCGAGCGTTACCTGACCGGAGACCCATGTATAGTGCCTGAAGTCCAGACCGATGAGACCATAACTGGCAGAGCCAAGAATGTCTGGAGCGTATTCCACCGAAGCTGACAGTCTGGTTCCCACTCTCGGGCCGACGCTGCCCCAGAGCGCATTATCGATAACAGCACCGGCATTGACAGTGAGAATATTCTCCTCGAAGTCTGCGTTGGAGTTCCAGATGCCGCGTCTGGTCAGGTTGCGGTATCCGAGTCCGCCTTCCACCCTGAACGACGGGCTGAAAGGAAGCGAGGTAAAACCGAACCCACCGAGATCTACATCACGGACTTCCTCACGGTGACCGTCGGAGAAGCGAAAGAGATACCTGTATGACTGGCGGTAGAATCCGAGCCCGAGATCAAGCTGATTAGGCAGATAGCTGTAGTAGAGTCCTACATCGGCATCACTGAGACTGCCGCCGTTCAGATTCGCGTTAAGAATAACTCTGTGATGCGCAAGAATGTCACTGAATACAACTTCAGTGTAACCCGCCAGGCCGAGGTAGGAGTCGTATGCAGCCATTGCACTGGCATAATCGACAGATAAACCGGGAGAATATGGAGATATCGATCTGGCGAGGGAATCGAGAGATACTTCTACGACAGTAGTGCCTGATGTATCTCCGGGCATCGTCCCGCCGGTCGGACGCTGTCCGCGAGGGAGCCCTGTACCGGGGGGATCTCCCGGATCACGGCTCTGCGGTCCTTCTTCGATGAGGGCCGACATCCCGGCCGCCCTGGTGGGCGCATCAGTGTTATAGGTCACTTCCAGGCACTGAGATCCGACCGGGCATGCTCTTCTCTCAGGAAGATCATAGGCCAGGAACACACCTCCACCGTTCCAGTCGCTTGATACGAATGTGAGGATGTCAGAAGCGCTGGCCCAACTGGGATACTCAATGCTCCTGTAGAGAGCTGTCAGTCTATGGATATCCCCTGTCTCCATATCCAGAAGGTAGAGATCCGGGTAGTCATCCATATCAGACAGGAACATCACACCACCGGGAACCTCCTGCGGATGCCTGATCTCCGCTGGAATGCTCAGGATATCCTTGCTTTCACCATCCAGGGCATAGGATGTTAATGAATAGCTGCCGTTCGCCTGCTCCACCGAGGTCAGGATGGAACTCCCTGACCAGGATGGCTCTCTCTGCCCCAGGTAGTCGTCCGTTACCTGTACAAGTCCCTGTTCGAGATCATAGTAGTAGAGATCAAGCCTAGTATTGACCATTCCGATGAATGCGATCGCTCCCCCATCCGGAGACCATGCAGGATCACGGATGAGGTCCATCGAAAAGGGCAGATCTATCTCTTCTCCATCATGACATATCCTTATCCTGTCACCGGATACATGCTGGTATGCCACAGCTATCGAATCCCCACCAGGGGAGAATGAACAGACACCGTACATCGGGGACACCGCAAGGTCCATGAGCCCTCCGGATACGAATGGTCTTGAGATCAGTTCACCGGTCAGACTTGATCTGACCGTTACGGCAAGATGGGCATGGTGGTATTCCACTCCTGCAATAAGACCACCATCATTTGAGATCGTTGTGGCTGTCTGGGATATTCGTTCGTCATCATTGTATATTGCATTCCCAATATCTGAGGGGCTCTCACGACTGGCCAGTTCCGCCCAATAGGTCTCTCTGGCCCATTCCTGAAATTTCTGATTGAACTGAGCGACAGTCATCCTGAGTGCAGCCTTCACCGCACTTTCGACATCACCTGAACCTCTCATATGAAGTACGAAGTCCTGCAGCACTTCATCACCGTAGCGCTGGACCATAAAGTGGCATACAGCCTGCCCCTGACGATAGACGATGTAGTCCCGTCTTCGCGAGAGGTCCTGTATGGATACTATCCCGTCAGCGATGACCATATCCCTGAACTCCGCCTCAGATGCCCTGTCCCATCCTAACGAGGTGTACTCTGCAAGGCCCTCACTCACCCACAATGGAGTATTCGCACGGATGACATTCAACAGATCCCTGCGATAGAGCATGTCAAAGACAAAAGCATGACTCAGTTCATGGGCGACCACGTGCCTGAACTCGGACCAGTAGCCAGTAAATGGAATGACAACTCTCCCCTTGAAATACTCGGTGAAGCCGCCGACCCCTGGAGAGATCTCATATGGGCTGATATCCGTCTGCCTGAACTCAGTAGGGGACATGTATAGAATTATGGGGATCTTCTCATCCGGCATGTAGTCGAAACGCTCGGATAGACTGAGGAGCTCGCGCTCTGTGTGGATAAGAAGTGTCTCTGCCGCAGCTTCAGCACCCATCGGAAAATAGATGGTGAAATGCTGGGCCTGCATCTCCCACCACTCATCATTGCCGAACTGAACTTTGCTCCGTCCGTATTCAGTGGCGGAAAGAGTACCGGTCAGCACCAGAAACAGGAGAAAGCAAAGCACCTTCATGAGTACCTCCATGGCTGTCCATTAATATACCTATTGACTATACTGTAACAGGCCTCATTTGAACAGGAGCACTATGCATTCGATTCACTATTTGCTTGCTCTGCTTGTAATTACAACGTTTCTAGCGGTTGGCTGTGCCGAACCTGGAGCTTACGGTGGAATCAGCGGACAGGTGAAGTCCGAGCTTATGTCCTATGCAGGAGTGCTGGCCAGATACTGGACACTCCCGGAGGGAGATCCGAGACACCCGGGGGAACTCTCGGAGGAGTACATTGAGGAATTGACGGCTCTCTGCGACCGCACTCCCGAGAGCTGGTCATACTTCTATGATTGTGTTTCGGATACCATCACAGCTCTGGAACCTCCGGAAGCCTCCTGTGAGAGATGATCCCAAGCAGTAGTGAGATCTATCATTCAGTTCATTGACGCAATATCAACCTCACCGTGATATTGGCAGCGGAGAAGCAACGCAGACAGCTACAGTGTTCTGAATCGCTTCAGGAGGGGTATCGCCCTGCTTAATATTATTCCACGCCAGATCCAGGATATGACTCTGGATGGAAGGGTCACCAATCTGACCGCTGGAACAGTTCTACTGGCGGATCTATCCGGATTCACTGGTATGACAGAGGTTCTGCTTCGTCATGGCAGGGAAGGCGCAGGCATTCTCTCGGGAATACTGGATCACATGTTTACCAGGGCGGTCAGGACGATCCACGGTTTCGGGGGCGCCGTTGCCCAATTCGAAGGGGACGGACTGCTGGCCGTCTTCCCCGAATCCCTTCCGTGGTCCGCATACCATGCGGCATCATCCCTCCTGACATATTTTCAGACAAACGGGCTTCAGCGAACCGGGCTGGGTGCATGGCAGATAACTGCGGGACTCGCACTGACATCTGGAGAGATCGAATGGGGTATTGCAGGAGATTCGAGGCTGGTCCATCTGGTCAGAGGACAGGC
>JAOZQW010000118.1 GCA_029932015.1 Candidatus Fermentibacteraceae bacterium | reverse complement strand
GCAGCAAAGAATCACCGGCAAGAGATTCCTCCGGGTCCAGCTCGAGCCAGCGCTGCACGGCAGATTCGGCTCCGGAGCCTATGACGGTGCAGGTCCAGCCGTTCCGGCCTGCGACCGATCCTGACAGGCTTCCACCCGGTGCTATCAGGTTGAAGTACCCGCTCTTCTCGACAAGCTCGCAGCCGAAGCCGGACGCGGCGATCTCACCAACCTTGTCCTCAGGAATGCCGGCAGTCAGGAACTGAAGCTGGGGGGAAAGATCAGTCAGGTTGATGCCAAGCAGGCTTAGACCAAGCGGCCCCCTGGCAAGGAGACTGTCACAGAACCACATCGGGAGAACTGAGTTTAATTCCTCAGGAAGAAGGTCGAGGTTGAAATCCTGCTCAATATGGACATGCATGAAGGAAAGCCCCGGCACCTGCTCCAGCTCCTCTGATATTCCTCTGCCTGCTCCGCATCCGGAGAGAATGGTGAGGATGCAGACGACAGCAGGGATGAACATGGTGCGGAACGGGTATGAAAATCGCATTGACAGGCTTCCCTCCAATTTATAAGTTCATCGTCCGGTAAAGCTAAGGATTGCTGTTCATCTGCGTCAATGCGTTCAGAAGAATCTTGACAGCGGAAATGGCTTTCTGTATGCTTGCGGTTCGCTTTGCTGGCGTAGCTCAATCTGGTAGAGCAGCTGATTTGTAATCAGCAGGTTATGGGTTCAAGTCCCTTCGCCAGCTCCAGAGGAGAACAAGGCTGAAATGCCTGTTTGAATACATAAATAACCGGCGAGGTTCCCGAGTGGTCAAAGGGGGCAGACTGTAAATCTGTTGGCGGACGCCTTCGGTGGTTCGAATCCACCCCTCGCCACCAGTTCTGGGATCTCCGGTTGTTTGCCGGACATATGCAGCCGAGATGCGGGAGTAGCTCAGTTGGCAGAGCATCAGCCTTCCAAGCTGAGGGTCGCGGGTTCGACGCCCGTCTCCCGCTCCAGCTGGATGTATGCATCCTGCGGCGGTAGCGTGCGGTCGGTGACCGGGATTCTCTATCGAGTGCCGATGCCCACGTAGCTCAGTCGGTAGAGCGCGTCCTTGGTAAGGACGAGGTCAGCGGTTCAATCCCGCTCGTGGGCTCCAGGCGACCTGTGCATAGAGCAATCGGCGAAAATGGCGCAGTGCATATAAGTAAGAAGAAAAGTAGTAAAAGTAGTAGAGGTAAGCAGTACAGCCAAGAATGATATTGGCATAGTTGAAAGGCGGAAGCCATG
This sequence comes from Candidatus Fermentibacteraceae bacterium, assembly GCA_029932015.1. GTDB lineage: Bacteria > Fermentibacterota > Fermentibacteria > Fermentibacterales > JCC-6 > JAOZQW01. The sequence continues at coordinate 5,574 of JAOZQW010000118.1, read as the reverse complement.
GCCAAGGAGAAGTTCGAAAGGACCAAACCCCACGTCAATGTGGGAACCATCGGTCACATCGATCACGGGAAGACCACTCTGACCGCCGCGATCACGAAGTGTCTCGCGACTCAGTCGGACAAGGTCTCTTTCATTACCTTCGATCAGATCGACAACGCCCCTGAGGAAAAGAAGCGCGGTATCACTATCGCTACTTCACACCAGGAGTATGAGACCGAGAACAGACATTACGCCCATGTGGACTGCCCCGGACACGCTGACTACATCAAGAACATGATCACCGGCGCCGCCCAGATGGATGGAGCGATCCTTGTCATCGCCGCCAATGACGGTGTTATGGAGCAGACCAAGGAGCACGTCCTTCTTGCCCGTCAGGTCAACGTGCCGAGGATGGTCGTCTATCTCAACAAAGTAGATATGATTGATGACGATGAGCTTCTTGAGCTCACCGAGATGGAAGTCGGGGAACTTCTCGACAAGTACGGATTCGATCCCGAGTCACCCATCATCAGGGGAAGTGCGCTTAAGGCACTCAACAGCAGCGGAACGCCGGATGACGAGGATGCCAAGAGCGTATACGAGCTCATGGCTGCGGTTGATGAGTGGATCCCCACTCCCGAGCGCGACACCGAGAAGCCATTCCTCATGCCCGTAGAGGACGTGTTCTCGATCGAAGGTCGTGGCACTGTCGGTACCGGCCGTATCGAGAGAGGCATCATCCATACTGGAGATAAAATCCAGAGGATCGGCATCAGGGAGACCGTCGAAACGGTCTGCACCGGTGTAGAGATGTTCAGGAAGATCCTCGATGAGGGTCAGGCCGGCGATAACGTCGGACTCCTCCTCCGCGGTATGAAGAAGGACGAACTCGAGCGTGGAATGGTCCTGGCCAAGCCGGGAAGCGTTACTCCGCATACTGAATTCACGGCCAATGCCATCATCCTCGGTATCAAGGAGGGCGGACGGAAGAAGCACTTCATGAGCGGCTACCGTCCACAGTTCTACTTCCGGACCACTGATGTGACCGGTGAGATCGAGCTTCCCGAGGGTCGCGAGATGGCTCTCCCAGGTGACAACATCGACGGTATGAAGATCACACTCATCACTTCGATCGCTCTTGAGGAAGGTCTCCGCTTCGCTATTCGCGAGGGTGGCCGTACCGTGGGGCACGGAGTGGTTGACAAGATCATAAAGTAGTAAGCAGGACCAGCTTGAGGACAATAGTGACACTTGCCTGTCAGGAATGCAAGAACAGAAACTACACCACCACGAAGAACAAGAGAACGCATCCGGACAGAATGGAAGCAAACAAGTACTGCAAGTTCTGCAGGAAGCATACTCTGCATAGGGAAACCAAGTAGAGTCCAAAGGAGCCGCAGGGCAGTAGCACAATTGGTAGTGCACCGGTCTCCAAATCCGGCGGTTGAGGGTTCAAGTCCTTCCTGCCCTGCCAGTTCCAGCGAGATGAGAAACATTATGATGGTTCGAGAGGAGTGATCGGCAATGGCTGCAAAGAAAGCCCATGAGGGCAACATCATTGTCAGAGGTGTGAAGGCCGCCGTGCAGTTCCTCGCTGAGGTCAAGGCTGAACTGATGAAGGTGGCCTGGCCAAGCAAGAGTGAGGTCGTCTCTTCCACCTGGGTGGTGATGTTCGCAGTGGGCATTACATCCGTGTGGATATTCGCCTCCGACCAGGTATCGGGAATACTGATAACCGGACTGATCCGGCTGATACACTGATCGATTCCGGCTTATAGAATTATCAGGCGACAAAGAACGGATGGATATGACCCTGGAAGTTGAGAGTCTCGCCGAAGAGACCGTGGAGGACGAAGAAGCTGCGAAGACCGGGGAGGAAGAGGAGAAGAATCCCAACCTCAAATGGTATGTGGTTCATTCATTCTCCGGTTATGAGAACAGGGTAGGTAAGTTCCTTGAGGTCCAGATGGCCAGGAAATACCCCGATAGAATAGGTGATATCCTCATCCCCACGGAGGAGGTCAGCTCCACGAAGCGAGGGCGTAAATCAACAAGACACAGGAAGCTCTACCCTGGCTACGTATTTGTTCAGATAGACCTGACCGATGAGATAGTCATGGATGTCAGATCCATGAGCAATGTGAGTGGATTTCCGCCGATGAACCAGGGGTATCCCGAGCCGCTAGCTGATGAAGATGTGAATCGGCTCAGGGGACAGGCCGAAGGTACTGAGAAGTCCAAGGTCGTCCGTGTACCCTTTGCAGTTGGCCAGACTGTCAGGGTTATCGAGGGACCGTTCAACAACTTTACGGGTGTTGTGGAATCGATCAATGCTGAGCGGGGCCGTGTCAGGGTGATATTCACCATCTTCGGCCGCAAAGCACCGATAGAGATAGACTTTACACAGGTTCGACCGGTCTGACCAAGGGTCTATACCGGATAAAGCGGAGCGGCATTGAAGTCGCTCCAAATAGACGCCGCGGCCACCACTAAGGGGAGGTGGTTCCGGCGGAGAAAGGAGTCGCCATGGCCAAGAAAGTCTTGGGCATGGTAAAGCTTCAGCTTGCTGCCGCGCAGGCGACACCGGCACCCCCGGTGGGACCAGCTCTAGGACAGTACGGGATCAACCTCGCTGGATTCTGCAAGGAATTCAATGCCGCAACCCGCGGGAGCGAGGGACTTATTATCCCAGCTGTCATAACGGTCTACAAGGATAGAAGCTTTACCTTCATACTCAAGTCCCCCCCAGCAGCAGTGTTGCTCAAGCGTGCTGCCGGACTCGCGAAGGGCTCTCCGGAGTCCAACAGGGAAAAGGTGGGGACCGTTACACGGGCCCAGTGTCTGGAGATCGCAAAGCTCAAGGCCAAGGATCTCACTTCAGCCTCAGAGGAGACAGCGATCTCCATGATAGCGGGAACCGCCCGCAGCATGGGACTGGAGGTGGTTGACTGACATGGCCAGCATCAGCAAGAGATTCCGCTCGGCCAAAGAAGGCGTTGATCGCAATAAGCGCTATACGCTGGATGAAAGCTGCACTCTCGTCAGGAAGCTTGCTACTGCCAGCTTCGACGAGACCGTGGAGATGGCAGTCTCCCTCAACGTCAATCCGAAATATTCGGATCAGATGGTGAGAGGAACCTGCATTCTTCCTCACGGTACCGGCAGAACCGTCAAAGTCCTTGTCTTTACGACAGGTGACAAGGCCGATGAGGCCAGAGACGCTGGCGCTGATTTCGTCGGAGACGATGACCTCGCCACCAGGATCCAGCAGGAGAACTGGCTGGATTTTGATGTTGTCATAGCCAGTCCGGACATGATGCGCATTGTCGGCAAGCTGGGCCGGATACTCGGACCTAGAGGCCTCATGCCCAATCCGAAGACCGGTACTGTGACGCAGGACGTCGGTCAGGCCGTAAAAGAGGCCAAGGCCGGTAAGATCACTTTTCGCGTAGATAAGACCGGAAACCTGCACGTACCCATTGGCAAAGCGACCTTCGATGAGAAGGCGCTTGCAGAGAACGCACTTACCTTCTTCGAGAAGGTTATTCAGTTAAAACCCTCATCGATCAAGGGGAAATACCTTCGTAACATCTCCCTCTCCTCGACCATGGGGCCGGGCATCAAGGTCGACACAAACGACCTTAGAGCCCTCATTCGATAGGCGGTGGGATGATGGCAAAAAGCAGAGAGAGCAAGGAGAACGTCGTCGCCGTCCTTACGGAAGATCTCGGAGCATCCGGCTCTGTCGTCATAGCCGATTTCACGGGAATCAATGTGGAAGATATCACTCAGCTCAGGATCGAGATGAGAGAGGCGGGTGTCGGCTTCACTATTGTGAAGAATACACTCCTTCGCAGGATCTTCAGCAACATGGAAGTTGACCCGGAGAATGAGGTCTATGCGATGATGGAGGGTCCCACTGCACTCGCGTATGCCGAGGATGAGGTCCTTCCCATCAAGCTTCTCAAGAAGTTCGCTGCGAGCCACAAGGGCCTTCCCGTGGTAAAGGGAGGTTTCGTCTCAGGACAGACCTACCAGCTTTCGCAGATGATGACCCTCGCGGATATACCCGGCAGGGAGGAGCTTCTCGCGAAGCTTCTCGGATCTGCCATGTCCCCCATACAGGGCTTCGTAGCAGTTACAAGCGGACTCATCAGGAAGCTCTTCTATGCCATTAATGCGGTGAAGGAGAGCAAAGAAAGCTGAGAGAGCGGGTTCCAAGAGTATCGACATTATTAGCAGGGCCCTGTGTGGCGCCCAATCAAACGGAGGAATGAAATGAGCGAAGTCAAGAAGGCCGACATCATCGAGGCCATCTCTAAAATGACCGTCCTGGAGCTCGCAGAGCTCGTCAAGGAGATGGAAGATCAGTTCGGTGTCTCCGCCGCTGCTCCCGCCGTCGCCGCTGCCGCTCCTGCGGCCGGTGAGGTCAAGGCCGACGAGAAGACCGAATTTGATGTAATACTCGAGGACTTCGGTGCCAAGAAGATACCGGTCATCAAAGTCGTCAAGGATGCTCTCGAGCTCAACCTCAAGGAAGCCAAGGAGCTGGTCGACAATGTTCCCTCCAAGCTCCGCGAGGAAATGGACAAGGACGAGGCCGAAGCTCTCAAGAAGCAGCTCGAGGAGGCTGGCGCAACCGTCAAACTCCAGTAACTGCGACTTCCTGTCAATCGCGGCGGAGGACTGTGGTGATGCCATCTTCCGCCGCCTGATGGGACCCGTGCTTCCGGTTTCCGTCGTTCCGTGTCCAAATAGGCGTGAGGAGTTACCAGGTGAAGGTTACAAGACCTGTAAGGGACTTCGGGCGGGTACAGCCGGTCATCGACGTACCCGATCTTCTTAAGATCCAGAGAGAATCGTTCAGCAGATTTCTGCAGGATGACGTTCCACCGGATGAGCGTCTTCCCCAGGGACTGCACAAGATATTCCAGGATACTTTCCCGATAGAGAGCAGCAACAGGGAGTTCTCACTGGAGTATGTCTCCTACGAGATTGGGAGACCCAAGTACACCGTTCAGGAGGCCATGGATAAAGGGCTAAGCTACGCCGCACCCCTCACCGCTATGCTCAGACTGGTATTCAGGACCGATGTAGATGCCAAGAACGGCAAGAGTTCGCCGGATACCTGGAAGGTCTCCAGGATCATAGACCAGTCCGTCTTTCTCGGAGAGCTTCCGCTGATGACCGTAACTGGCTCGTTTGTGATCAACGGTGCTGAGAGGGTCATCGTGAACCAGCTCCACAGGAGCCCGGGCGTCTTCTTCGAAGAGAAGACAATGCAGAGGGGCCACAGGATATTCTCCACCAGGGTCATCCCCCAGAGGGGTTCCTGGCTGGACCTGAAGCTGGACCATAACGACATCATTTACGCCAATATTGACCGCAGACCCAAGAGGATACCGGTTACAATGCTGCTTCGCGCATTGGGCTTAGGCTCCGATGCGGATATCCTGGCCAGCTTCTACCCCAGGGTTACCCGTAACCTGAAGGCGGCGCTGAAGAGCAGATCCAAGGCGATAGAGCTTATGCTGAAGTCATTCGCTCACGACATAGTTGACAGCGAGACCGGTGAACTTATCGCCAGATGCGATG
>JAOZQW010000439.1 GCA_029932015.1 Candidatus Fermentibacteraceae bacterium | reverse complement strand
GAGCGTGAAGAGGGAAAAATATTCTTCGGGAGACCGGTCGAGTGCTCAATACATGGGAGTTCTCTGCCAGGAGATGTTGAAATTGCAGGACATGACTATCTCGATCTGCCATCAAGCTGCGCAGTTACGGGGGACAGCGCCTGTTTCACAGTCAGTCATCTTCCAGTTCCCGTGCCAACTCCCGAAAGAGACCGTTCCCCCAGAGTCTCAATTACCCTTCCCTGGCACGAGGATATCGAGGTCGGTCTGGGCATAAGGGCGGAACAGGAAGTCATGCTGGTCTCGCCGCCCGTCAGGCGCTTAAGGGCTGATTCGAGATCACTTGATATTAACGTAAAGCTGCTTTCCTCAGCCCGGACATTGAAGGTACACCTCGCTCTTGACGGAAAGACCGTCCCCTCAGTCGAACTGCATCTGACGGAAAGGGTCTTCCAGAAACTGGAGATCCCTCTTCCGGAGCTGCCGGAAGGCATCAGCCAGCTCTGTCTTTCGTTCGAGGTTGCTGGCGTACGAGGTGCTGAGGAGAAGCTGATCCTTCTAAATGGTCCCTGCAGGGAATCCGGCAGCTGGTACCATACTCGTGATGGGGCTGTATCGATCGGACAGGACAAGGTCCTTTCGATCAGAAGAATGGGGGCTACTGCGCAGTTATGGGGCTTCGACACGAAGGACAGGTCTATCCCTCTTGGTGGCTTCAGGCTCATGGCCGGTCCTCCTTTCTGGAATTCCGATCTTCCACACCAGATATACGACTTCACCATAGAGGATGATCGGCTCATCACTTCAGCCTCCTGGCCTTCCAGGCCCGGCATGAGGCACGAGTGCTCTTTCAGGCTCGACCCGGCGGGATTCGCTGAAGGCATGGAATCCGTAACGAATGATACGGATGTCGAGCAGAAGGTTCGCTTCTCAGCAGCCTGGTTCGGCAGCCACCTGTTCAATCCCAGGAGCGATCTCATCCCGCTGCAGGATGGTCTGTTTAAAGACGAGAGGATCTACAATCAGGTTCCTGACTGGGCTGAGGATCTTCCACGGAAGACCGGAGAGCTTGGCGCTCCATGGCTGGGTATGTCCTGTCCTGACAGGTCGTTCATGGTTCATTTCAAGGGCTGGAACGCGATGCAGTACGATGCTCCCGAGACTGAAGACCTTCTCATTGGCAGAGGGAGGACTGTCTCCTCTCCCCCTTTAAGGGTGCTTCTTTCGGAGGGTGGAACGGAGAGCCTCCTCAGGAACGCTGGCGCATTGGGCTGGGAGCTCGGTGATACGGAGAAACGGATCGGTTTCCTATCTCACAACCTCCAGCCGGTAATGACTGAGGCATCGGAGCTTACCCTTTCGCACGCCCTCAGAGGGAAGAGGAGTGCAAGCATTTCAGTTGACGGTCTCCCGCTTGCGGAGGGACAGGTCTGCTCCGGCACCTCACTGACCGCTCCTTTGAAGGGGACTGGTCCGGCATTGGTGACACTCCGCTTGGCTGGAAGGGATTTCGTCTACCCAGTTCACCGCCTGGGGAATGATGTTCCGGAAATCCGGATATCAGAAGCGGATGGACTCCTGCAGATCGAGAATGGAAGGATGAAGGCCTATCTGAACCCGAAGACCTTCGGCCATGTCTTCAGCCTGGAGCTCGATGGAGTGGAATACCTGATGTCCTCCCATCCAGAGCCGACTGAATTCGCATGGGAGAAACCATGGTTCGGCGGGATACATCCTCGCATTTGTGATCATCAGGAGAAGCCCTTCAGGCTTGATGCGCTCAAGCCTTCCGTGGAGAGGGTCGTACCTGTGACGGGCTTACTTCCGGAGTGTGGATGGAGCATGGCATGGGATATCGACCACAAGAAGTTCGGCTCTCTCC
>JAOZQW010000117.1:6364-6862 GCA_029932015.1 Candidatus Fermentibacteraceae bacterium | reverse complement strand
CATGGGACCGCCTTGATGTGGACTGCGAGGGCAGTGGTCCTGCCTCCGAGGCCCTGTGGTCCGATGCCGAGATTGTTGATCTTCTCGAGCAGTTCGTCCTCGACCTCGCCGTAAACCTCATCGGGATTCGGAGTGCCGATAGGCCTGAGAAGCGCTTCCTTGGCGAGCATGGCGCAGCGCTCGAAGCAACCTCCGAGACCAACGCCCACTACGATCGGTGGACAGGGGTTGCCGCCTGAACGCCTGACTCTGTCAACCACGAAATCCTTCACTCCCTCGATGCCCTGGGCTGCGGTCATCATCCTGACCTCGGACATATTCTCGGCACCGCCTCCCTTGGGAGCGAAGGTGATCTTCACCTTCTCGCCGGGCAGGATCCGTGTGTAGATGACTGCGGGGGTGTTATCACCGGTGTTCTTCCGCTCGATGACAGGGTCGGCCACCATGGACTTGCGGAGGTAACCCTCCCTGTAGCCCTGCCTGACACCTTCGTTCACG
>JAOZQW010000117.1:0-6354 GCA_029932015.1 Candidatus Fermentibacteraceae bacterium | reverse complement strand
GGCATCCTCGAGGTCGCCGCCAATGAGGTGGACATCCTGTCCCACTTCAAGGAAGACGATGGCCACACCTGTGTCCTGGCAGACCGGCATGCCCTCGGCCTCGGCGATCCCGTGGTTGTCGAGGATGACCTGAAGGATCTCTTTCCCCAGCGGGGACTCCTCGGTCACCAGGGCGTCACGAAGAGCCTTCTTGGTGTCGGGGGCAAGGTGGATGTTCGTGCTGATGCAAAGGTCTTTTACCGCTCTGGTTACCTCTGCGACATCGATCTCTCTCAATTCGACCCTCCCAGTCTCTCTCGGATGAGGTCAACTATCTGCTCCACTGTATCTGCAACTGGCACTCCCTTTTCCCGGAGTGCTGCAACCTTGTCTGCGGCTGTGCTTCCCGCACCGGATATGATGGCGCCTGCATGGCCCATCTGCTTGCCCGGGGGAGCGCTCCGGCCGACTATGTAGCCTACTACCGGCTTGGTGAGATGTTCCTTCACGAAGGCTGCGGCATCCTGCTCATCCGTGCCGCCTATCTCCCCGACTATGATGACTGCTTCTGTCTCGGAGTCCTTCTCGAACAGTTCGAGATAATCGTTGTACTTGAGTCCTATGACCTGATCGCCGCCCATGCCGATGGCAGTGGATTGTCCAAAGCCTGCGGCTGTGAGCTGGTTGACCACTTCATAGGTGAGCGTGCCGCTTCTGGAGATGACCCCCACCCGGCCCTTCTTGAAAATCCTGCCCGGCATGATGCCGACCATGGACTTGCCGGGGGAGATAAGGCCTGGGCAGTTCGGACCGACGAGGAGTGTACCGAGCTGGTTCAGCTCGGATACGACCCTGGTCATATCGAGGACGGGTATGCCTTCGCTGATGGCGACTACAAGCTTCGCACCTGCATTGGCTGCTGCAAGTATGGCATCGGCCGCGAATGCTGCGGGTACGAAAAGCACTCCGCACTCGGCGCCTGTCTCCCTGACAGCATCAGCCGCTGTGTTGAAGACGGGGAAACCCTCACAGGTAGAGCCTCCCTTACCGGGATGGACACCAGCCACGATGTTGGTGCCGTATTCCTTCATGAGCTTTGCGTGGAAGCTTCCATCGCGTCCGAGACCCTGCACCATAACCCTTGTGTTTTTGTCTATGAGGATGCTCATTCGACCGCCTCCTCTCCAGCAGCCAGGGCGATGGCTCTTCGAGCCCCCCCTGTCATATCAGAGGTGGCGCTGATACCCGCATCTGCGAGTATCTTCCGGCCCTCCTCCTCGTTGGTGCCGGTAAGCCTGACGACGAATGGCAGGTCCGTGTTTATCTGCTCAAGTGCCTGCACCAGCCCCCTTGCGACATCGTCGCAGCGGGTGATGCCGCCGAATACGTTGATGAATATCGCCTTCACATTGGCATCGGAGACAAGGAGCTTCATGGCGTAGACGACCTTCTCGGAGCTGGAGCTGCCTCCAATGTCCAGAAAGTTGGCAGGGGTGCCGCCGAGGTGCTTGATGACGTCCATTGTGGCCATGGCGAGACCGGCGCCGTTCACCATGCAGCCTATCTCACCGTCCAGCTGGACATAGCTAAGACCCATGGCCTTCGCTGCCAGCTCCTTCTCCTCGTTCGGAGTGGCGATGCGGAGCTTCTCGAGATCAGGATGGCGATAGAGAGCGCTGTCATCCAGGACGACCTTGGCATCGATAGCGAGGATGCTGCCGTCCTCCAGTTCAACCAGGGGGTTTATCTCTGCAAGGGAAGCATCTGTGTCCCTGTAGCAGCACCAGAGCTTTACCATGATGGCTGCGGCGGCAAGCGCCTTCTTCTTGTCGGTGAAGAGCTTGAATGCGACCTGTTTGGCCTCGAATGGACGGAGACCTCTTTCGGGATTGATGGGATGGAAGATGATCTTCTCGGGAGTCTCCGCCGCGACCTTCTCGATATCTACTCCCCCTGCGGCTGAAGCCATGAGGACGGGGAGCTTCTTCCTGCGGTCGACTGTTATCCCGATGTAGTACTCACCGGCAATGGCAACTGCGGGGTCTATGAGAACCCTCTCGACCAGGAGATCCTTGATCGTCATACCGAGAATGGACTCTGATATCTCGACGACCTCGGCGTGTGTACGGGCGAGCTTGACTCCGCCAGCCTTGCCCCGGCCGCCGGCCTGGACCTGCGCCTTGACCACTACAGGGAGGCCGACCTTCTCGGCGGCAGCCTTCGCATGTGCATGATCAGTGATGAGGATGCCCTCGGTAACGGGTATCCCGAAATCAGCGTAGAGTCTCTTGGCCTGGAATTCTTCGAGTTTCATCACCCTCCAAACTGCGGTTCGGTGGGGGCGGGTCCAGCCTGTTCCGGGCTGTGAAACCCCCGGTAGCCTTTCTGTAAAAACTCAAGGGATACAATAGCAATATGAGGATGAATGGAACAGGCGAAATCCGGACCATTCGGGCTTCCTGTGCAGAGCTGGAATATACGGATCAGTAGTTGAGAGGGAGCCTGTCAGTACCTGCCTTGAGTGAAAGGTGCTCAGGGCTGTCCGAAAGGTAGATATTGAGGTTTTTCGTCCCGGGAAGAGCCGCTGAAGGAGAGAGTATAGCCCAGTATCCCTCTGTCCTTGCCCAGTCAGCAATGGTGCGGCAGTACTCCATGTCTTCATCTGCATCATTCATGAGTCTATTCGTTTCAACACCTATACCTGCGCTGATCCGGCTTGAAGTGAGGTCGAGCACAGGATCCACGATAACCTGGACTGAGACGATATCCATCGGAATAAGGATCTTCGGGCGAATGACCGCAGATCTCAGGGTCTTGCTGTATTCCGCCCTGACGCCATCCTCTGTAAGTGATGTGTACAGACAACCATATTCACCAAATCGGTTCCACCTGCCTCTGGCAAGAAGGAGGTAGTGATAATCAAGTGGATGTGCATCTCGAGGGATGCCGCGCCAGATGAGGCCTGTAAACCTCAGACGAAGGCCCCGGCCATGAGGGTACCAAGAAGTCCTATAACACCGTCTATATCACCATTGAGTATGGAATGAAGCGGTGTTCGACCCCCGAGCGCAGGAATTTCTGTCATGAGCCACTTTAGCATTCCCTCTTCGCTCCGGAAGGAGACCGAAAGAAGATGCCTGAGTACATTCATGTTCCCTATCTGCTCACGATGAGCTGGAGATGGTGAACTCTCCAGGTTGGTCCAGCGAATGACCGTCCTAGGGGTTGCGCCCAGAGCAAGGCCTATTTCCCTATTGGTGAGTTCGAGGCTCTCTCTCATCCATTCAACCGACCGCTTAGCATACCGGGCAGCGAATTGCGAACGTATCTGCATATTCATTCACCTCCTGCTGACAAATAGATATGTCACCATGAATGTCATGTCAAATGTCACATACAATGTCACAGCTCGTTGAACAGATATTGAAGTGGCTGAATCAGCGGTGAGCTGCTGGATCCTCTGAATTGACTTGGAGGTTCTCTTTCTTCACCGATGTTTCCAGAGTGTCATGAATCCATGCATTGAGGCTCTTATGTGATAACTTTGCACATACTGCTACTGCTTTATGCAATTCGGGTTCGACTCGGACCATGAACTTGCCTGAATAGGGTTTCTCAGGGGTTTCTCCTCGTTCGGAACAGAAGTCAAGATAGTCATCGATTGAATCCTGAAAGGCTTTCCGAAGCTGTTCTACTGTTTCCCCCTGAAAGGTTACTACATCACGGAGATTGATAACATCTCCATGGAAGATGCCCGCCTTATCATCGAATTCAACATTACCGATATAGCCCTTGTACTCCATCATTCCCTCACTTCTGCTTCCCGTAGAAATCTCCGAACCGATTTGACCGCACCCTTTGCGGTGATCCGCTTGGGATGTGGTCTGTGAAACACAGCTCGAGTTCCATTCAGGAAGATCCGAACCCGGGATCCCTGTCCCTCTGATATCTCTCCGCCTAATGCCACTATCATTGCTTCGATATCCTTCCAGGGAATATCAGATCGCTCCGGTTTCTCGAAGATCCTTTTCAGAGTACTTCTGTGTTTCCTGTTCATCACTCTTCTATAGTATCACATTGTGATACTATGTCAAGGTGTGTCGGATATACTGGCTGCAATAGGAATTCTGCTTACATGATCCTGTGACTGCTTCATCAGCACTTCGCTCTTATCAAGCATCCCCATCGTATCTCGACCAGAAGCTTTTCTTCCTGCCGTGCTTCTCCAGGAGATGCTCCATATAAGCGGAATGATCATCGATATTGCGCCAGTCTGTGATGGACTTCGACAGGTTGTCCAGTTTTCTGAGGTAACGCACTCCATACGAATAGGCTTTCGTGTAAGCACGTTTGAGGATTGAGTCAAGCAGAGCGCGATACAGCAGGGAAGTGACCAGGGGGTAGTCCTGCGCTTCCATGGATTTCGCCAGGGGAATCAGGCTAGAGTAGATATCACCGTCAAGCTGTTCAGCCCGGTCGAGCAGGTATGTTTCCGCATCATCCAGCCGTCCGCTCTCGATCAGAAACGCAGCATCCGTCATAGACAGCTGCTGCTTCCCGAGGACAGCGGCCACTTCTCCTTCGATCACCTCATCACGCTTCTCCCCGCCTATGACATCGAGCAGGTCCTGAAGAGTCCCGCTGCTGCGACTGCGCCTGAGAATGCGCCATGCGGCCTGCGCCTGTTTCTCGGACTCCCCGAGCCTGCCGTAGACCGCGAGCAGCAGGCGATCCCGATCAGCAATCTGGTGGTCTTTTTCTGTTGGCATCCGCTCCAGCCATGCAAGAGCGCTCTCGGCATCATCACTCTCCAGATATACACTGGCTATGTCCAGACAGGCAGATGATGACTCTCCCCATGAGGTTATCATCGTCCTCTCGAAAAGGGATGCATCATTGATCTGCCTGGCCAGCGAGCCGACAAAACGAAGCCAGTCCCCCTTCTTATAGGAATCTTCTTCACGATCGGCCAGCTCCTCGAAGTGTGTGATCATGGTGCGGATGTTCTCTTCGGGCAGATACTCCGCGGCACAATCGATAAGGGAGCCTCGAACGGAGTCTGGATTCTCGCTGGCCAACTTGACGACCAGGTCGGCCAGCCGGTCCTTGTCCTCGCATTTCAGTGCGTACTCCACGAAGAGCTTCATCGCATTCCATCGGTACACGCTTCCGACTGCTCCATTGGAATCATCACATCTTTCGAATGTTGCGTTGTCTGTCCTGAAGAAAGCGGCAACGAACTCCGTGCCTTCCCGGGGATCTTCAACAAAGGTTCTCAGGTGATCCAGCAATCCTTCCAGCTTATCTGCAAGACTGTCGGCCTCTCGCCAGTCCACGAAGCGTGTCGAGCGTTTGAGCCCCGCAATTTTTCTCCTGAAACTCTTCCTGTTCTCCTCCGGCGTGGCAATCATGCGTTCCACGATCTCATTGGCCGTATCGCACCTTTCCGCATGTCTGAGAATGGCATCCGCCAGGGCTTCTGGCCCTCGCTTAATCAGCCTCCTCCTTCTTGAATCGCTCATTGGTCTTTGTCAGGTGGAATGAGCCTTGGGTCGATCCTGGCGACCGAATCCATATCAGCTTGCGCCGCTGCTAAATCACCTAGCTGTTCATAGCACTGAGACCTGTAGAGATAGGAATTGAAGCAGTCGGGATCGAGTGCAATAGCATTCGTGAATTCATCAATTGCATTCTGCCAATCCTGTAGTCTCTGGTAGAGCAGCCCCATGTAGAGGTATGCATCTGAATAGTCCGGGCTCAGAGCAATCACAAGCTCGTAGTCCGCTATTGCTTCTTCAAGCCGCTCAACATTGGTCAGTGCCTGCGCCCTGCGCCAGTAGTAGCTGGCATAGTCCGGGTCCAGACGAATAGCCTCGTCCATTTCCTGAATGGCTCGATCCCAATCATTCACATATCCATACGCCATGCCCCGCCAGAACCAGCCTGAATCCTCCTCTGGAAGCAGTTCCAGCATCCGGTCGAAGTCTGCAATAGCATTCTCATAATCTTCAACTGCCATGTAGAACTGGGCTCTCCCGTAGTACGCCTTGCCGTGGTCCGGATCAAGTGTGATGCAAATCGTGTAATTATCGAGGGCCGAGGCGAAGCCCAATCCATCATATGCCCGAGCGAGATCGTAGTAATACTCAGCCACATCAGGATCAAGCTCAATTGCTGACCTGCAGTCAATCGCTGCATCGGAATTACGCCCCAGAGCCAGATTGGCGACTGCGCGACTGTGGTAGCTCTCCGGATTGACTGGATCCCTGAGGAGGGCTCTGTTGAATCCTTCGATTGCCTCACTGTAATCCCCTGTTTTTGAGTAGGCAACAGCCCTGTTGAAATGAGCCTTGCTGTCAGTGGGGTCCAGTTCCA
>JAOZQW010000438.1 GCA_029932015.1 Candidatus Fermentibacteraceae bacterium | reverse complement strand
TGACCGGCACCAGGATATGGTCCTCAGGTCTGGGATATCACGTCTTCTGCGATGTGGGCATTCTCCAGGATTCGCTGCTGGTTACCGGGAACTCCATGGGCAGTGTCTGCGCTCTCCATACACTTACTGGTGAGCTTGCCTGGAGCAGTGAACTCGGAGGACTCCTTCTCGGACCTGCACTTATCGATTCATTGTGCGTATTTACGACAGAAAACGGCAAGGTTGCAGTATATGATGCTTCAGGCAATACACTCTGGAGCAACGATTACGGTGGTCAGGCCTCGCCGCCTTCAGTTGATTCCACGGGGATTATCGTAGGCTTCTCCACCGGTATTCTCAGGAAGCTGAACACACTGACAGGATCACTCATATGGGAGACGGACCTTACAGAGAGCACTCTGCGGACTGTTCTCTCCAGACCTGTCCTCAAGAACGATCACATTCTGGTTGGAGGGACAGACAGCCGCCTCTACTGCCTGAACAGCACAACAGGAGAATCCTTATGGGAAAGAGAATTCGAGAACTGGGTACAGGTTCCACCGGTCATAGGGGATACCTGTGTCTACATATGCTGCGATGACCAGAGACTGCACCTGACTGACCTCCGTACCGGAGTGCCCATTGATTCAGTCGAGATGGGATCATATTCAGGAACAGCACCAGTGTTGACGGGGGGGAGGCTCTACTACGGAACCGCATCAGGCGCTCTGGTATGTCTGCAGGGTACAAGGCGTATCCCTGAAGCTCCATCTGCAGTGCCTACTTCGCAGGTAACAGTTGATGAAGACGAGCTGCCTGCCGAACCGGAAGAGCTGCAAACTGCTCCTTCCGAGACACCTGCAACTGTATCTCCACCACAAGTCATCGATCAGCCAACCGAGGACGAAGGGGAAGACAGCATAGTAATGCCGCTTTTACCGGAAGAGATCGAGCAGGAGGTCTCCGGATGACGGATATTGTGAAAGCAGGATATGCGGGACTGACAGGCCTCTCCAACTCAGGTAAATCCGCTCTGATAAATGGTCTTACGCAGAGGAAAATATCACCATCCTGTTCGCACGAGGGTACGACAAGAGTACCCGTGACCAGTATCTATTCGGACAGAGGCGTTCAGATATGCTTTCTCGATACGCCGCCGCTCGATCGCTTCTACGATCCTTCACTTCTCCGGACAATGGATGTGATCTGTCATGCCGTGAATTCAAGGAAGATATCTGAACAGCTTCAGGATCCGCTCTTCAGGAGACTCAGACGGGACCTGCCTGATGTTCCGATAGTGATTGCTACCACTTTCGTTGACCATCTGCCGCATCGTCTGAGGGGTGCGCTGATCAACCAGGTCACGATGCTTGATGATTTTCCTGAAATAGTGCCTGTCTGTCCCCCGGCCGGGGACGGTCTCACAAGATTGAGAGATGTGATGTCCGACTTTATGCCGCGATCAAGGCAGCTCTTCCCGGACAACTGTACGTCACTGCACTCCGAACGCTTCCTTGTCTGCGAGCAGGTGAGGATCAGTCTATTCAATGTCCTACCGCCCGACATTGCCTCGAACACCGCTGTACAGATAGAGGAATTCTCCATAAGGGATGAGAAACGATATGTGCGTGCAAACCTCCATGTTGCGAGACACTCCAGCAAGGGTGTGGTCATAGGGAGGAAGGGAACGATGCTGCAGCACATTGCAGAGATAGCCTCGATCGGGGCATCGAAAATACTCCAGAGGCCGCTTTACCTGGATCTATGGGTGAAGGTCAGGGAATCATGGACGAGCAACCCTGAGGATCTTCGCGAATTCGGATATGTCTGCTGAAGCTGCTGCCAGCCGACCGCCTGTAAGCTGCAGAATCCTCCTCGATTCATTCGAGGT
>JAOZQW010000437.1 GCA_029932015.1 Candidatus Fermentibacteraceae bacterium | reverse complement strand
AGCGATGGCTGCCAGAACCAGCATCATTTTCATAGCACCTCCCTTTCTTTAGGTAAAATGAATATACATGAATAAACTAGGATATCCATGGCCAGGTATGCATGTCACTCGTATGAGGTAGAATAACTGAATAGGATCACTGTATTCCAGTCTCCTCCAGCCAGTCCATCGGAAAGTCCTCAGGTATCCTGACCATCTCAAACAGTGTGGCAATAAGTTCATTATTCAGGCCAGCCCTGTTGGGATTATAGAACTCCCAGACTATTTCCCCTTCAGGCGTAACTTCGAAAGCCCTTCCGGGCATTGACTCGGTGATCAGGGTATTGCCGTTCTCCAGACGCTGGCAGGAACCGGCTCCCGCAGTATAGAACACAGCCTCATCCGAACCACGGTACAGCCACACAACTTCTCGTGTTTCAGGTGAAAACTCGAGTACGGTAGACACAGCTCCATGCCCCTGGTTATCGAAAACCAGAATGTTGCCATTCTCCAGAAGTGTCGGCTGATGCTGCATGCTCCATAAATCGGACTCCGCCCAGTAAATGCTGTTGTCATCGAGGTCGAGAATACAGACCAGGTCGATCGCTCGCATCGAAAGTATCAGAGAGTTCTCCCTGAGGGGTCCCTGATAATCCTCAGGCAGGTCCCCCTCCTCGATGAGTTCTATGGTATTTGTGTGCATTACATCACCGAAAGGAGGCATTCTTCTTAGAATGGGAGCAAACGGGGAACTCTCCAGGGCGTCAAGAAGAGAAATTGTTTCTATCTCTCTGCCCATCGAGTCAAGGACGCAGATGTAGTCCTCTATAAGCAGCTCCGTGCTGCTGAATTCCGGATCAATATGTATGTTGCGGCCGATCACATAAATGTTTCCAGTAATACTACTGACGGAAATGTCGTGATGCGCTCCGTTGAACTCACTGGCCCAGAGGAGATTGGAATCCCTGTCGAGTTTAACCACCCCGCCGCATTCGACCATTACAATTAGATCGCCATCTTCCTCCAGGTGCGCTCGCCTCCAGAAATCGATGGTTACGGTCTTGTCCTGCGCATTTGGCCAGATACCGTAAAGGGATACATCCGGTGTGTACCACTCGTGGAGAAGGTTCCCCTCCATATCGATCATCATAACACCCGGACCGTGTCCGGAGATGATAATGTTGTATCCAGGAGATGCACCCTCGCTGTTAATTGTTACATCATGCAGATAGGGAGCCTCCTCGTAGCCGGAGAGATAGCCCAGCGAGTGGATCCTTCCCAGCTGATCCTGCTGCTCGGCGGTGAGTGAACTCTCATCCGACAGATCTCTTGCAGGCCACCAGCAACCGGGAGGCATATCATCCATCCAGGAGAGGGAATCCTGCAGCACTGGTTCTTCATTGTTTGTTCGCAGCATTTTGACTATTTTGCCGATGACAACTCTATATCTTATTCCGACGAATGTACCTGCCGCAGCCACCACCAGAACACAGATGAGTATGATCTTGAGGGATTTGCGATGGCTTCTATCTTCGCTCGTCATCTGAACTTCCCATCATGATACAACGAATGGTAGAAATGCGTATCCACAGGGTACTAGCTTCACTGTACAATACTAATACTCAGTGGGATTACACACCTGCCAATCTATAATCCGATTTTCTTTTTTTTATAGCCAGCTCCTGCACTTGATGGATATCTATTCCTCCATCCGCTGAAACTGTGTATGTTGTTAATTGAAGCGGCAAAAGTGTATCGGAAATCCAGTATACGGAGGGTTGATGAGATTGTTCATTGCTATTGGCGTATTCCTTGTTTCTGCTGTTGGAGCTGTCGATAGCGGCTTCCCTGATGATCCGGCGGGAATTGAAGTGATCGATAGAGCATACTACAGAGAA
>JAOZQW010000116.1 GCA_029932015.1 Candidatus Fermentibacteraceae bacterium | reverse complement strand
ATGGCCGGAGTGCCCCGTCAGGCTGACTGGAACCTGCTTCTCGGAAGGTCTCCCCCACGCCTCGGTCCTTGTCTCTCCTCTCAGATGGGATCCCTCTTCACGCACCCTTCAGAGACTTACTTCCCTGGAAGTGGATATCGTTACCGAGCCTTCCCCACTCAGACCCCTTCCGCTGGTCGACGATGATATACAGAAAATGCTCATCGTAACTGATGGATCACTTCAGGGGATATTCGAGCAGCTTGCAGAGCGAAGGATCGATCAGGGCATCTCTACCGAGGTCATAACCATGTCAGAGATCTACTCCACTGCTGCAGGCAGGGATGATGCTGAGAAACTGAGAAATTTCATCAAGGATTACCACTCCTCGTATGGACTCGACTACCTTCTTCTCGGTGGGGATACTGAGCTGGTTCCCTTCAGATATGCCTTCGCGATGACCTGCGAGGCTGGCATACATTCGCGGGAGGACAGCCTTCCCTGTGATCTCTACTTCTCTGACCTGGACGGTACCTGGGACGCCAACGGCAATGACATCTTCGGTGAAGTAGACGACGATGTAGACCTCTATCCGGATATTCTCGTGGGCAGGGCAACCGTGGAGGATCCGGTAGAGGCCCAGATATTCGTCGACAACATCGAAGCCTATGAGGATTGCGAGACATCTGACCATTACCAGTCAGCGCTCTTCCTTGCTGAAGTACTCTGGACAAATCCATATACTGACGCATCTCTCAGCAAGGACTATATCGACGAGGAATTCGTGCCCTGGTGGATAACCATCACGAAGCTCTATGAATCTCTCGGTAATGAGAACATCGGTACGGTAATGATCGCAATGAATGAGGGACAGAATTTTATCAATCATGATGGTCATGCCTGGTGGAGCAGTATAGGTGTTGGCGAAGGGTATATGACCGCTGAGAACATGGACGCACTCGACTCAGGGGGACGTTTTGCATCTTTCATGTACTCAATCGGATGCTGGAGCGCCGCATTCGACTTCGACGCGGTCGCGGAGCATTTCATCACCAATCCCGATGGCGGTGGTGTTGCATACGTTGGCAACTCCAGCTACGGCTGGGGCTCCCCCGGCAATCCATGCTACGGGTACTCAGATGCTCTGGATCACCTTTTCTTTGAACTGCTCTTCTCTGACCCGTCACTTACAAACGGGGAGCTTCTGGCGCAGACAAAGGTCCATTTCATTCCATACAGCATGTGGGAGAACGTCTACCGCTGGCATCAGTATGATGTGAACCTTCTCGGGGACCCCTCACTCAGGCCTTACCGCACTACACCGGATACACCTCAAGTCTCCTGCCCTGCTATCGTCTCCCCGGAAACCCAGAGATTCCCTGTCAGGGTATCGGGGGTAAGCACTGAGGGACTGACTGTGTGCATAAGAGATGACGGTGATATCTGGATGGTCGAGGAACTCGACGCAACGGGTCTGGTCGATTTCCAGCTTCCGGTGCAGGTCCAGGGGAGCATGAAAGTAACAGTCACCGGAGTGGGCATAAGCCGAACGACCATCGTTGTCGGACAGGCTTCCGGTCCGGACCCGGTAATAAGCGGTCTTGTTATAGATGACAGCGCAGGATTCGGTTTTCTCACCCCAGGCTCCCATGCGGGACTGGACATCACTATACTGAATCAGGGAACAGATGATCTTTCATCCGTACTGATCACAATTGATTCACTTTCGGGGGCAGGGCAGCTTGTCCAGGCAACCAGCTCCTTCGGATCGATACCGGCTGGCGACGAGGTCCTCGGCAATCCCTCTCTTTCCCTCGATGTTGATGAAAGTGCGCAAACGGGTGATGTCCTCATCCTCCGGGGAGAGCTTGCTTCCGGCGAGGGATCATATGACTTCACCCTCCCGCTCATGGTTCGTGCTCCAGGTCTCTATTTCGCAACATACTCTGTGAATGACACTCTTTCCGGTAATGGCAATGGGATCCCAGATCCTGGTGAGAGCTTCGAACTGATCATCAATATCGCCAACCTGGGTCTCCTGGGAGCGTTGGAGGTGACCGTTGAAATGACCGGATATCCCGGCTGGGTCCACTTCGATCCTGCCACTTCCTGGGCTGACACCGTCCCTGTAGACGGCACAGAATCTTTCTCATTCAACTGTCAGCTTGATGCCTCAGCCCCTTCTCCATCCTTCCCATGGCTCTATATGGCTATTTCCTCGGAGACGACCGGCTACGCAGTGTCCGATTCATTGCGTCTTACTGTTGGAGAGACGGGGATCTCGAACGATGTGGAATCAGGCGCATCAGGATGGACGCATTCCGGAACCCTCGATATGTGGAATATCACTGATTCGCAGAGTCACTCTCCCACTCACAGCTGGCACTGTGGAGGGTCGGAGGGCTATGTGCAGGGAATGGACTGCAGTCTGCTCTCTCCAGAACTCATCCTGGCACCTGAGGCTTCGATAAGCTTCTGGGCTGCTTTCGATGTAGCCATCTACGGCAGTGATGGTCTCTATGTTCTGATACATGATCTCACTGAATCATCTATCGATACACTGGATTTCATCGGCTCCGGTGGTGCGCTCTCGGTAGGTCTCAAGGGGATCGGAACGGGCTGGGTTGACTGGAATTATGACCTCTCAGATTACGATGCAGGGTCAACCGTCCAGCTGGAATTCAGATTTGTGTCAAACGACGACCAGGACACCGGGGCAGGATTCTACATAGATGATATTACTATTGCCGGTGCCTACACAGGCGGAACAGGCGTCTCTGGCTCCACTCCAGTGCCGCCCCCCATGCTTGGTTTGCCGAGACCCAACCCTGCGTCAGGCGCTGTGGCATTACCTGTCTGCCTGCAGGATGATGGTGAATGGGATCTGGGAATCTACGATCTCACAGGCAGACTAGTGATGTCGGTCACTGGTGCTTCGCCTGTGCAGGAACTGCTTCAGATCGACCTCTCGGAACTTGCAGCTGGCATCTATATGCTGAGAATGACTGGAGGAGCATCAACTGCCAGCACCCGCCTGGTCCTCCTGCCATAGGGGGACGTTCGTAAGTTCATCAAGCGCGTTGACCGTTTACATAAGCAATCAAATAAATGTACTATATATTGATTGTAACCAATTGATATTCCGTCGGCAACTTGACAAACTTACCTACGTCCCTGATTTCCAGGATGACCGCTCCTGCAGGAAGGCTGGAAATATCGACCTGGAGCACATGCTCACCGGTGCTGAGCGCTCCGTGCGAATGGCTCATGAGAAGTCTGCCGTCAAGCGAATATATCCTGGTCTGTATATCAGCTGCGGAATCCAGATCAACACCGAGCAGGATGCTTCCCCTTGCGGGATTGCGCTGAACGAAGGTCCATCGGTTCCCCTCTTCGACTGCAGCCTCACCTATCCCTGTTTCAGGATCTCCGAGGAAGAGATAGACTGAACCTGAATAGTCCGAAGCCAGCAGGTCTGGACAGCCATCCTCATTCCAGTCGCAGACACTTGGTCTTACATAGGAATAGAAGTTAATGTCCTCTCCCCCGGACTGGAGGAAGACCTCCTCTGTGAACTCTGGTACCGAAGCAGTTCCCGTGTTCAGGAAACAGCCTATTTTACCACTCGAAGAGCCGACGATGAGGTCCTGAAGGCCATCACCGTTCATATCGAAGAAATCGGGATAACCGTAGTATATCTGTATGGGCTCTCCTGAAGCCCTGACTGTATCCATCTGCATAAAAAGCGGTTCTGCCGCCGTTCCCTGGTTCACGAAGAGGAATAGACCGGCAGGTATGCCCTCAGATCTCCCCACGACGAGATCGGGGAGTCCATCGTTGTTCCAGTCGGTCACCGAAGGTGATGAGTTGTGTGGAAGTTTGATCGGTCCGCCAGCTACTTCGACCGGTGGCTCACCAATGAGAAGGAGAGGTCCAGCAGCGAGCCGCCTGAAATAGCTGACGCTGCCTTCCCTGTCTCCGACTATGATGTCAAGCAGTCCGTCATCGTTCCAATCCACAGCCTGTGGATTCGTAGCTCCGGTGCATCAACCATAGGGTACAGAGATGGGCTGAGCGCCATCCATGAGGTAGCTCCAGCTATCGAAGACAGGAGCATCATTAGTGCCGACATTTGGATAGAAGCGTATCTGTCCATTCTCATACTGACCGCAGATGAGGTCCTTCCTGCCGTCCCCATCCCAGTCAACTGCAAGTGGAGCTGCGTAGCTGCCGACATTCAACTTAACACCGTCACAGTAGAGTATGCCCTCTGCGGTGAAAGACGGAATGTCCGCCCCGGCGAGGAGCGGGACCAGCAATAATGAACTCAGGATAGGGATGAGCGATCTGCGCATAGCTACCTCCAGTCGTAATATATCCATAAGGAGAAATATTACCCATCAGGAGCAGACATGTTTAGAATATGGGGAACGAATCGATGAGATCTGACATGAACCCATGTCCAGTCATCTGCGATTGAGAATCGGGTTCAGCTCAAGCCTAAGGAGTACTCATGATAGAGAAAGCTATACGTTTCTCGCGAAGCACATCTATAGCCTTGACCATCTGCGCGGTCTGCCTGATGCTGGGAGCAGTCCCCGCTCAGGCATCCCCTGCTGATTCCCCGACCGGTGAATGGTCCCACGATATCGAGATCCCTTCCCCGGATATGGTGGGACCCGATGTGTTCTGGACCGGTCCTGCAGCCTTTTCCTCACCTCCTGACGACCCCGAAGTGGGGGATTCCTGGCTCTGGTGGCTCTGGGTGCACCAGCCGATGCCCCCACATTTCGAGCAGTTCCAGTGTACCGTCAGGGGAAAATCTGACCGGGGCTATGTTGTTGTCAGGGACAGTGACTGGCTTGTCTCAATGGATCAGGCTGATGTCGATGTGATACTCGAGAGATGGGAGAACAGCAGTATTGGTCCCTATCCGGATCAGGGCATCTACGAGATAGACAGCACGGCCTTCGGCGCGCCTCCGGATGAACTGGATGACGACATACGCATCTATCAGGTATGGTTCGATTTCAACATGTCCGCTGACGGTTTCTTCTTCTGGTTCGATCAGTACCCCGACGGTACGTATCCCGCCTACCACAGCAATGAGTGCGAAGTAGTCTATCTCAATACCACCAGTTCGGGCGGTCCGAGCGGTGAGTACATGCTTGCTGTCATCGCTCATGAGTTCCAGCACATGATCCACTGGCTGTATGATGACAACGAATCGAGCTGGGTCAACGAAGGGCTCTCTGAACTGGCGATGTGGCTCTATGGCAATCCTGACAACATCTCCTCATTCAACAGCAATCCTGACAACAGTCTTGTCGAATGGGACGGAAACTGGGCGGATTACATCAAGACCTACCTCTGGACTCTCTACTTCTATGAGAATTATGGCGGTCATCCCTCCATCCTTGCGCTGGTCAATGAGTCCGCGAACTCCATTGCCGGATATGATGCAGTTCTCGATCAGTTCGGCTACTCACAGGATTTCGAGGATGTTTTTGCCGACTGGGTAGTCGCGAACTTCCTCAACGACACCACTATAAGTGATGGCAGATTCGGATATGTCGGAGATGACCTTCCCCCCTTCAACACTGCCGGGACTTACTCCACATACCCTCTGACAGACGTATACAAGACCGTCAATTACTGGGCTGCGGACTACTACCGCTTCCAGGAACTCGATACATACGACAACCTCCTTCTCTCCTTCGACGGATCGGACAACAATTCCTACGCTGTCTGGGTCTTCGTTCTTCCGGAGACTGGCGACACCGAAGTACTAAGGATGCCTATCAATGAGGCTGAGCAGACTGGACAGGTGTATGTCTCAGACCTCGACGAGGACGATGACCAGGTAGTGATGGCGGTTGCGGGTATCTCCAGTTCAGGCACCAAGGGCTACTACTTCAGCGCGGAAGCATCGACAGGTATTGCGGTCGAAGAGCCCTCTCCCCTTCCCCTGAGTATTACCGCTTCACCGAACCCATTTGTGGGAGCCATATCCATAAGGATGTCATGGACCGATGGACTTCCAGGCGACGGCACCTCAATCGAGATATACGATCTCCAGGGAAGACTCGTCCGTACTCTGACGGAAACTCTTCAGAGCAATGATGAGACAGTCATGCTCTGGGACGGCACAGATGACAGAGGTCTGCACTCCGGAACAGGCGTCTACTTCGCCAGGGTCATCTCGGGCGATGGAACAGGTGGACAGACTCTGAAGCTGCTCTGCATCTGATGGATCAACTGAACGGACAAAAAGGCGGCCGCATCTCTGCGGCCGCCTTTATCTATGTGAGTACTCTTCCTTACGGCAGCAGGACCATCCTCTCGGTGAGAAGACTGCCGTTCGTTTCGGCCTGAACGAAGTAGAGACCTGAGGTCTCTCCGCTGATGTCGAATGCGAAGGAGTGCACACCCGGTGAGTGGAAACCCTCCTGCGTTTGAGCGGCAAGTCTTCCATCAGCCGAATAGATCCTGAAGGAGACATCAGTGCCTGTCTCCAGGCTCAGGAGTGCACTGAAATGGCCGGTAGTAGGTGTGCCGATGATGCTGAGATCCGTTGCCGGGGCGATAATCCCGCTGGTCTCCCCCGCTATGCCGGTGGGGTACCCGAGATAGAGGTAGACCCAGCCATTGTAATCGCTGACAAGCAGATCTGGAATCCCATTCTCGTTCCAGTCGGTAACTGCGAGTCTGGTGCAGTAATAAAGGTCAATATCACTGCCTGCGCTCTCAAGGAACTCGTAACCGCTGAAGGCGGGGGCTGAATTTGTACCAGTGTTCTCATAGTAGACGATCCTGGCGTTATTTTCCCCAACTATCAGGTCCTTTTTCCCGTCGAGGTTCAGGTCATAGACCTGAGGACATCCCCTGTACCATGAGATGCTGCTGCCACTGCTCTGAAGGAGTGTGTAG
>JAOZQW010000436.1 GCA_029932015.1 Candidatus Fermentibacteraceae bacterium | reverse complement strand
GAGGCCGGGCCTGAATTCTTCGATTATTGAAGAAATGAGGCCCGGCCTGAGATTGGCGGGCATCTTGATATATCGTACTTATGTTGATGATGTCGAAGTCCATGTATCCCCTGTCCATCACCAGAGCGAAGACTAGAAGGCCTGAATACATGCTTCCTCCATTCAGTAATGATGGAAGACTATGGGGGAAGGCTGTTCAAGACGTTCCCCATTGAATATCTTTTTAAGTATCAATTACCCTATGCTATACAGAGTTGGATGAGCGTAACATCGGGACACTAGTGGAAATGTAAGTAACATGATGACAATGAATTGGAGCAAGCATTGAAGGACATTGGCGAGGTGAGATTTGACAGGTTAGGGTTGTATTATATCGAGCCTACACACTGGAATGATAAAGAGCAGGCCCTGGGTCTCGCCAGTTTGCTGGCGCATTACCTGGCTCCGAATCCCGGCCAGGCGTGGTTTAGCCAGAAAATGGGTGAGTGGGAGCAAGCTACCGAGGAGAGCATAGGTAGTATCCGGAGTTCCCTCGAGCACATGGTGCATATCTGGAGCGGAGGGGAGGGAGCTTCCTACCAGGTGTTCCAGGAAAAGGGGTGCTGCGCCATCTTTCTGGATGCCGAGCGATTCCGGTCCTGTGCGCAGAATGAGGAAGGCCTGCCGGACCAGTTCTATTTTGGTTTTCAGGTTAATTGGACACCTCTTGGAGGTACAGTCTGCCTGACTCCGCTTTTGCATGTATCGAGTGCATGGCCTGAATCCAGGGAGTGGGCACCAGAGGCACCTTCCGGGGCATCTGTGGAATCCCTGTCCGCGGAAGAGGCGGCTCTCCTGCTGTACAATGCTTTCCGGAAGCGAATTAAGGACGAATTCACGAGAATCAAGCGGCACTTCGGTCTAGGCCTCGCCTCTCACGACTTCGGTCATGGACAGCTACTGCCGCTGCGCCTTTTCTTCGCATCTCCAATGGTAAGACAGCAGGATGCCGGCTCATATCTGCAGGGGGAGTACCTGCGGGCGTTGGGCATAGTGACAAGCCTCATTCTGGGAACTCCAGACATTAAGAGTACTGAGATCACCGGGGGAGTAATGGAAGGCTGTCTTGTCACAATTGCTCACTGCAAGAGCGACATCAATGAGTCATATCTGATGATTCCTATGTCAGGTCACACTGAAGAGCACATCGAGGAGAAAGTCCACTATCTCACCGGCCGGCTGAATTACCTTGACCTTGATGCAACGCAGGATTCCTATGACATTTATCGAAGACTCGAAGGTGGAAAAAACTTCCCGGCTCTCTGGCACGGGACACTATCAGATGGTATAAAGCTGAACATAACTCTGTTCACTCTTCTGCGGAATCGGAATCCAAAGGTGAACGAGCGGATGTTTACCCTGGCCCACATAATGAGCAGCTTTCTGGCGAAGCTTCGGCTCCGGGCAAATGCCGATGGGCGTGCTCTTATCGAACTCAAGGATGAATTCGATCGTCTTCTCCGGGAGTCGAGGAAATTCGCACAGGAACAACTCACCGTCACCAGAATCCCCGGATATGAGATGATGGATATCTGTGATGGTTATACCCGAGCATTCAGGGAAACCATGGATACCGTGAAGAGCGCGGCAGAAGCAGGTGCCGGATTGACCCTGGATATAGAGCATTTCAGTAGTTCGGTCAGCCAGACAGCAGAAATGGAAGCACAGAAGGTACGCCGAGATGAAGAGGCTGGGACAAAGCGGCTGAACAAGGTGTTGGTTCTTGTTGCACTTCTGGCGGCTATTCCACTCATTGTCGGAGAATTCAGCACAAGCATACTCGCACGAGATATAGGATGGTTCCCATTTTTTATGGGATCCTATGTCAGCTTCGGGTTTGCA
>JAOZQW010000435.1 GCA_029932015.1 Candidatus Fermentibacteraceae bacterium | reverse complement strand
ATCATCTTCAGCAGACCGACCTCTGGATACCTATAACCGGCTCTCTGACCGTTGGATTGACCGATACCAGGAGGGACTCCCGAACCTACGGTGCCTCAATTACCCTGGAACTCACCGGGGATGAGCCGAAGGGTCTTCTCATACCACCCGGCGTCGCTCATGGCTACCTTGCCAGGACTGACATCGTTCTGGTATATGTGGTCGACCGCTATTACAACTCATCCGATGAGCATGGCATTGCCTGGAACGATCCTGCAGCAGCCATAGACTGGGGAAGCGATGATCCTGTACTGTCCGACAGAGACAGGGAGAATGCTCCGTTCAACTGGTAGCGGAGGGATATGCAGCTGAGAATACAGAAGTAGGGACACCGCATATAGCGCAAAGGGGACACGCAGCTTAATTCACCCGTCAGATCTGCGATCTGAGGTTCAACTCAACTGCGAAGCAAAAGGACAGCCATACCACGCAACGGAGTGCATGGTACGGCTGTCCCTACTGGTACCGAAGGGGGGACTTGAACCCCCACGAGGATAAATCCTCACTAGGCCCTGAACCTAGCGCGTCTGCCGATTCCGCCACTTCGGCTCTGTCGTTCGCGATTCTAGGAACTCATCCGTCCCGCGTCAATACTGAAGGCAGACCATTCTTCTCCTTGTGCTCTTATATTCGACTCCCGGGAGGAAAAGAATGAGTAATGAGACAGGCAGAGTCATATCCAGGAATCGTAAAGCCAGACACGATTATCATGTTCTCAGCAGCATGGAGGTCGGTATCGTACTTGTCGGTTCAGAGATCAAGTCCATCAGATCGGGCAGAGTCAGTCTAAGCGGGTCCTACGCCTCGTTCGATAACAGGGGAGAGCTCTGGATCCATCACATGCATATAGCCGAGTACCCGCAGGCGAGGGATAACCACGAGCCCTACAGGGACAGGAAGCTCCTGGCTCATTTGAACCAGCTTCGACGAATGAGGAGAATGGTCCAGGAGAAAGGCAACACACTGGTTCCCCTTGATGTGCATCTCTCCAATGGGAAGGCCAAACTCGAACTGGGCGTATGTACGGGGAAGAAACAGCATGACAGGCGGCAGGAGATCGCCAGAAAAGACGCCGATATGGCTATCAGGAAGCAGATGAAGGAGAGGAACAGGAGTGATATCTGAGCTCTCCCTGCTCCTTCTTGCGCTGTCAGCCGCATCGCCCATCGGTACGAGAGTGATACCCAGGTTCGACGGTCTGCTCATGGAACTCACTTCTCAGGAGCCCATAACGGCATCAGTCACTGTGAGGGGTTACGAGGTTCTGATCCAGACAGGCTCGATGGTAAGCCTGCCCGGAGCCTTCATGCCTTTCTGGGTTCTTGACTGGCAGCTCGTTGACGACTCGACAGGATTCACTGTAGATCTCACCGAAGCGATTGATTCACTTTCATATTCATTCTCTGCCGACAGCCTGACAATGCTGGTATTCTTCAGAGCCGCAGAACCTCTTGAGTTTCCCTCTCTCTCCTGGAGCGGTCCTCCGGATGAGCCTGATCACTCGATCCAGATAGCCGCAGATTCAGTAGTTATGGCTACACTCGAGATGGGTGAGCAGTCTCCATGGCTCAGCCACTTCAACAGGATAGTCATAGATCCCGGTCATGGCGGAAGGGATCCTGGTGCTGTAGGTCCCGAAGGCTCTCAGGAAAGTGACCGCACCCTGGAAATAGCCCTTCTGGTGCGTGATATTCTCAATGTCATGCGACCTGATCTAGAGGTGCATCTTACTCGAAGTACAGACACATACGTTTCCCTCGGAAGTAGAACGAGGATGGCTAATTCGATGGAGGCCGACCTTTTTGTCAGCATACATTGCAACGCTGCCGTGAACTCTTCTGCCCAGG
>JAOZQW010000434.1 GCA_029932015.1 Candidatus Fermentibacteraceae bacterium | reverse complement strand
GCTTCGGAACGCTCCAGACCCAGTGCCGGTGTGGGACCGGCCTGAGCAATTCCTCTTCAAGAAAGACGGCGAGGTCGAGGGACTTCCTCTTCGTGCAGGATGGACAGAAGCCCCTGCACTTGCAGGAGAAGGCTCTCAGGTATTCGGCACCGCATTCTTCACACCGGATCCTGGCGAAACCCATGCTGAGGATACCGCAGTCCAGGTATCTCCCGACCACCTCGTCGGTAATCGGCCGCCAATAGCCGTAGCGTTTCGAGAAGCGATCCTCGTAGACCCTTCGAAAGTCTTTGAACTTCGATGATAGAAGACGATGCAGAGGGGTAGCCTTCGGTCGTCTCGGACTGTAACCATTAGGGAATACACCGCAGGCACCCACCTCTCACCTCCCGGTGAAGGGTGAGGCGCCTGACAGCCCAGCCTCTCGTCAGACACCATTCCGACCATGATCCGTGTTATTCACCTAAGGTGAAGCATGCATTCATGATCGGTTCACCTCAGTTGTGGTGTAAGTATACAGACGTTTACCATGCGGGTCTAGTCCAGAAACCCTTCGAGGTGTTGTATACTTCACAGTCGACAGCCTTGATCGCGGAGGCCACCGTGGATACTGACGGTATCCTTCCTCCGACCCCGATCCTGCAGAAGGACTGGAAGAGGGGCGTCTCGTTCAGATGGAGTCCCCGCGGGAAGCCCGGACAACCGGGAGACGCACGGCCCGACATTTCCAGGCACACCGGCCGGAAGTTTGATTACGAGCGCAGGCAGGGTCAGTGATTGACCCGTCCTTCCACCGCCGTTGGGAGCTCACTTGTCCGGTAATAAAAAGATACTGCTGATCCTGGCCATGGCGCTGGTGCTGCGGATAACCGTGGTCCGCAGGTGACTGGTTCGCCTGGGTCCGTCCGGTGAAGGACTCAAACCGCTACATGGCCCTTGCGGAGGACCTCTCCGACCTAATTGAATCATATCCCTGACTCAGAATAATCTCCCATCAAGCGTTCACTCAAGAGGTTCATCATCTCATCAAAACGAAAATAGTCATAGGAAGTCGGCAGGGTCAATGTGATGGGGGTACAGTGAAACCGGATTACTCTCCAACCGGTTTCAATGTATAGAATCTCTCACACTCATCCTCGCCCCCGAATGTAGCAACAATGCCGAACTCCGAGACATGCAGCTTCGGATAAGCTCCGGTGCCGGTTGTGTCTGCATACAGAACAACCCTCCTCAGAAGATCTCCAGACTTGGACACTACATCCCAGCTCTCGCTGTCCGCCACCCCCTGCCGTCTTACCCAGATGTTGTTGTCCCCATCAATGGCCAGGTCTGATATGTACGGTTGCTTCTCCGGATAGGATATCCTGAGAACACTCGTGCCTGATTCGGTAGTCATGCAAAACTCCACTCAGAACGAGCTCTTCACCAGCCCCCAGGTCATGCGCTCCAGAGCGGTGAGAACTATCGGATAGCCTGATACTCTCATGAAGTAGTCCGAAGCTGTGCTTCCGATGATCGTCCACGGCTCCCACAGCGCAAAGTCATCACTGAAGAAGCTGTGACTGACTGGATTCTCGGTGCCGTCACCAAGGAGAGAGGGCCATCCGCCAGAAGATAGCTCACTGCTCTCGATGACCCAGAAATCGACTCCAGTGGAGCAGGATGGAGTGAAATATGCGTATGCCGGAGAGTAGTGATAGGCCTCCAGTATCTGCTCGTCCAGCTTCTCGACCGGACCGGTATCATCTCCATTCCAGATCTCGAGTATGAAATCGGATGTATCCCAGGGATAGGTGCTCAGGTGGTAGAACCAGACCTCCGCATAATCAACACTGTATCCGTCCAGGCCGGGTGGGTAAAAATCTTCGAGATCGAACCAGGTTCCCC
>JAOZQW010000433.1 GCA_029932015.1 Candidatus Fermentibacteraceae bacterium | reverse complement strand
GCGGAATGGAAGCAGTACATTCCTCTGGGATGGCTGCAATACTTCAGGAGATGAGCTTCCCGTAGGCACTTACATCATCGAGGGAGCCAGTGAAGGCCGTCTGGCATCAGTAACGGTCGTGAAGCTCTAGCAAAGGTATCCTAAGCGCATATCTGCTCCTTCGGGCTAGCCCTCTTTCCGGTGCATTTGTATATTCCGGAGCCGGTCGTGCTAGGCGGGGAGCCAGCGGTGCCCTGTACCCGCAATCCGCTATAGCGGGGCCGAATTGCTCTGCGCGGCATTGCGCAGCGGGTTTGTTTTGATGTAAGCGGTGTTGATGATCAGGACCCGTGCGGCGGTAACCCGTGAACCCCGTCAGGACCGGAAGGTAGCAGCGGTAAACGGAGATTGCCGGGCGACGCGGATCTACCTGATCTGAGCTGGCTGCCTCCTGCTGATCCGTGAACCGTGTCAATCAGAGATGCGCGGCCGGCATCAATCCGAACGGGGGGACTGTGAGCTATCTCGTATTCGCCAGGAAATGGCGGCCCCAGTCATTCGATGAGGTGCTGGCCCAGGATCATGTCACAGTTACGCTCCGCAATGCGATTGAAACCGGTCGAATAGGTCATTCCTACCTGATGACCGGTCCGAGGGGTGTCGGCAAAACGACTATTGCCAGGATACTCGCCAAATCACTGAACTGCGAAAAAGGACCGACGCCGGAGCCCTGCCAGGTCTGCGATTCCTGCAGGAGGATCACAGCCGGCAGTCACCTGGATGTCCAGGAAATAGACGGTGCAAGCAACAGGGGCATCGATCAGATACGGGAACTCCGCGAGAAGGCCATGTACGCGACGGCCTCCGGTAAATACCGCATCTACATAATCGATGAGGTCCATATGCTCACCACGGAAGCCTTCAATGCGCTCCTCAAAATTCTCGAGGAGCCGCCTGACTCGGTCATATTCGTATTCGCGACCACCCAGCCGCGGAAGGTGCCGGACACCATTCTCAGCAGATGCCAGCGGTTCGACCTCAGGAGAATACCGCTTCATGAGATGGCCGCTTACCTCAGTAGAGAAGCAGCCGCCGAGGACATCACACTCGACCAGACGGCGCTCTCCCTCGTCTGCAGGGCAAGTGGCGGAAGCATGAGAGATGCTTTGTCGCTGATCGACCAGCTGGTAAGCTACTGCGGCAACGAGGTTGTCGGAGACGAGGTGGCCAGGCTCCTGGGTATGGTGGAATCCGATATTCTCGGTGATCTTACTGCTGCTATTCTGGCAGGAAAGGCGGCAGAAGCTCTGGACACTGTTTCCGGAGCACTTGCAGAAGGATACAGTGTTGAGGAACTGATCGAGGCTCTGACCGGGTTCCTCAGGAACCTCCTGCTTGTGACGACAGGCGCTTCTGGAGGAATTGAGGATGTACCTGAAAACGAGATAAAGGTGCTCAGTGAACTCGCACCTGACATCCCGGATGTGGCAGTGCTCAACGTACTTCGGATAATAAGTGGAGCATCTGCCGAGGCACGTCGGAGTGATCTTCCCAGAGTTGTTTTTGAGACTGCACTCATGACCGCCGCCAAGATGTCCATTGCCTTTGGTATAGACAGTCTGCCGGCTGTGGCAGACAGGGTTGCTCGGAGTTCGGCGAGACAGCCCGTCAAGGTTCCTCAGGAAAGCTCCATCCTGAAGAGCGACAGCCCACAGGACCCCGCCGAGACTGCTTCAGCCGATGTGATTGCACAGGAGGAGGAAGCTCAGGAGGAACCTCAGGCGAAAGACAGTTCAGAAGAGGAGCAATCGCCCGAAACTGTTCCTGATCCCGATGTGAGCAGTGAGGAAGCTCCGCCACAGGAGAGCGAAGATACTGAATCCGTGGTGATGAATGATGATAAAGAGAAAAAAG
>JAOZQW010000115.1:1391-6974 GCA_029932015.1 Candidatus Fermentibacteraceae bacterium | reverse complement strand
CTCTCTTTTTGAGTTTTCTCGGCTGAGCAGCAGGCAGATTCAGACCGAAGGGCAGTGTGAGTATAAGAAGAGCAATACTTCCCGCAGCGCCCCATACAGCAAGAGTTGCTCCCTGCCAATAGAGTGGCTTATCAGGATTGTTACCCATCATGAACCCGGTCACCCAGACAAGTATGCTGAAGATAAGAACGATCCTGAGAATGCTTCTGACTATTCGCATATCTCTCTCCTCAGAACAGGTCGAAGAAACTGACTATATGGTTCGCTCCCAGGACACCGATCCCGGCCTCCTTCTCACCCGTGATTATAAGGGCGATCCCTCCGGCCTCAACAAGCAGATTGATCCATCCCGCTCCCTGCCCTGCCTCGAG
The DNA here is from genome assembly GCA_029932015.1 of Candidatus Fermentibacteraceae bacterium. GTDB lineage: Bacteria > Fermentibacterota > Fermentibacteria > Fermentibacterales > JCC-6 > JAOZQW01. Next base: position 6,603 of record JAOZQW010000115.1, on the reverse strand, counting down.
CTGTCCCCAGCCAGGCAGAATGAGAGACTTCCATGGGGAGGCAGTGCGTTGTACGGGCTCAGGTATCTCTATGAGAGTCAAGGGTGGAGTGTAATCCGGCACACCTGGATACTGCATCCTGGTCATGAACATTGCCGTCCCGAGTTCCAGCTCTTTCAGGTCGGCCTGTCTCCAGAAGTCAAGATGGCTGAGTGTACCGCTCAGAAGGCTGTCCACAGAGGACATCGGACAGTCGATAGCAAGCCAGCTCATATCATCAAGCGAGACGACATCAAGTCCGATATCTGTTATGCCCATGCCCGGGAATCTGCCCATGCAGTCTTTTATTACGCTGAATACCCTCTCGATGGTCTCGATAGGTATATCAGTCTCGTACTGGATCATACCGATAAATCCAACGGAAGTATCCTCGAGTGTATCCGGGTAGATACTGCTCTCACCTATCATGAGCATTCCAGCCCGTGTTGTTATCTCCAGCATGGTCCTTCCAGGCTCGGGAGAGCCCGGTACGATCTTGATGCGCATTACGCTCACGAAGGGAGATCCCTGAATGAGCTCCTGCACCACCGCAAACTCGAATGGTGTCTGAGCAGTGACCGCTGAGCATATGAACAGTGCGAGCATCAGGGAGATCCGGCGCATCAGTCTCCTCCATTGTTTTGTACGGCAGATGGAATAACTCTGCGCCAGTTGCTGTCCGCAACGCGCCGAATCGTGCTATCCTTCCACCCGCGAATGAGCAGAAGCTCGAAAAATTCAGGCCAGAATGTACAGTCATGTATACCTTCAGGAAGGTCCCTCGTCCCGTCAAGGTCACTGCCGATGCCGACATGCATGTCTCCCGCAACGACCATGGCATGCTCAAGGTGATCTGCTACCGTGTTCATGTCAGCCGAAGGACCAAGAAAATCCGGGACAAGTGTTATGCCGGTAACACCTCCCAGTTCGGCTATCCTTTTCAGATCAATATCAGGGAGATTCCTTTGATCACTGCACAGGGCTCTGCAGTTGCAGTGCGTTGCCACCACCGGGAGTCCTGTATCGAGCAGTTGCTCTCTCGATCTGTCACATAGGTGGGATACATCAAGAACAACACCGTTCCGGTGCAGCTCTTTCGCTAGGACAATGCCTTTTTCAGTCAGACATTTATCACTGCCTATACCACCTCCGAATGCGTTCTCACCGTTCCAGGTGAGACTTGCAACAGCAAGGTTCTCAATGATGCTGCTGCGATCCTCCACATGCTCGAGAGGTTCACATCCCTCCAGCATCAGGAGGATCTCCAGACCATCTTTGCCCTGCAGGATACCGAATCTGTCCAGTCCGATCGCAAAGGCTTTCATCATATTTTCTGCGGCAGCTTCCGCACACACTGCTGTAACAAGTGTTAGAACACCGGCTTCCCTCGCTCTGGGCATATCGAGCTGAGTGGACGCGGAACCTGTAATGAAATCATCCGTATTCCTGAGAGCAAGAAGTGTGTCAACATGCCCATCGAAGACATGGATGGTCATTCGATCACTGTCTCCCGGGCTGTTTCAGAACTGTCAGAAGAGAAGAAGATGCTGTTGAAGCCGGAAACGAAGGTCTCCGATTTCAGCATCATGAATATCACAAAGGCAAGCAGGAAGAGGTAGAAGATAAGCCTACCTTTGCCACCGGATGATGGATGTCTCTCCCTCCAGTCCCCTGCGAGACTCAAAAGGGCTAATCCTGATCCAGGAACATGGGTTTTCTTACGGTGAAGTGCGTTCTGAATGTCGGAAGCCCGGGAAATTCCACGGAGTCAGTGTACCAGACGAAGAATGTGTCACCAATGAAGCCGCTTGAATCCATCCCGGCTATCTGTGGAGGACAATTCTCGGCTGCAACGCGCTCTTCCCATCTTTCAAGGAATCCTGACCTGCGTTCACCTATGTCGGGGAGGTCCGCGACATTGTAGAAGGCGCCATCAAGTGTCCTCCGTACACGCTTGGGACCGCGTATGAAAACCATGTAGTACTTGATCGCACCTGCAAGCAGGAGAACGAATAGCGCCAGCACAAGATATGAGACACTTGTCATGCTTCTCTGACTGCTGGAAGAAGCTCTTGACATAAATCCTACCAGCCCGAAAGACAGCGTCTGACGATATCACCGGCTGTCTCTTCGAGCAATCTGCTCCTGGCCGCGTCCTCCGACTCTGTGTCAGGGTCGTAGACCACCCAGGAAGTCACATACTCCGAATTTAGAATATCACTCTCATCGAGTAGATCTGTAAAGGTCAGCTCGACCCTGATCTCAATCTTGTACTCCTCGACCTGCTCAGCGGAGGTATAGGAGTATGGTGTTCGGCTCCACATGACGACGGAGCCCTCCAGCTCGCAGTTCTGATCTCCTGTCACCAGGGTCAGTCTGCCATCTCTCACGAACATTTGGGTCACCCTTGAGGTCAGATCCTGCTCCAGTCCGTATTCGGTTACTCTGCTTCTGAATGGCAGAACCTTAACAGTCTGCAGATGAGAAGGGAGACTGCCACTGAAACCGTAGCTGCAGGCAGTGAGAAGAACGGAGAGGATAAGCATGACAATAGAGGTTCTGAGACGGACGGAGATCCAGCGGATACTGCTACTGCTTTCCGGTATGGCCAAATCCACCCTCCCCTCTGTCTGTCTCCTCCAATTGATGGACAACCGTGAGAACCGGGGGAAATACCGGCGCCAGTACAGCCTGGGCTATTCTATCACCTCTTCGGACATTGAAAGGCGCATGTCCGAGGTTTGCCAGAATGACACCCACCTCTCCCCTGTAATCGGAATCAACTGTACCCGGTGAATTCAGTACGGTGATGCCATGCCTGAGAGCATTGCCGCTCCTGGGTCTGATCTGCCATTCGAATCCTTGAGGGATGGAAACGATCAAGCCTGTAGGAATAAGGGCTGTATCCCCGGGATTGATAATTACATCCCCGGTGACAGCAGCCCTCAGATCCACACCGCTTGAACCTTCCGTCGCCCTCTGCGGCAATTCGAGGCCCACGCCATGCTCAAGCACCTGAACGAGAATTTCCCTCATCATTGATGTGCGGGGACACACATGGAAATGCATGTCCCCGAGCTGCGAGTTACCGAACTGGATCTTTCATCAGTCACCTTGTGGGATGTCCTTCATTGTCAAATCCACCTTGCCGTTGTCCTTGATCTCAGAGACCTTGACCTTGACCTTCTGTCCTCGCTTGAGAACGTCTTCCACCTTCTCGACCCTGTTGCGGCTTATCTGAGAAATGTGGACCAGACCATCGGTTCCGGGCATTATCTCCACGAACGCACCGAAGTTCATGATATTGACGACGACTCCATCGTATACCTGGCCGACCTTCGGCTTGCCTGTGGAGAGCTGGACCATCTCGAGCGCGCGCTTGGCAGCATCGCTGTCCTCAGAGAGAACTACAACCATACCCTCGTCGTCGACATTGATGTCTGCGCCGGTCTCTTCCTGGATAGCACGGATGTTCTTACCTCCGGGGCCGATAAGTTTGCCTATCATATCCCTGTCGATCTGGACCGTGAACATCCTGGGCGCATAGTCGCTGAGATCCTCCCTGGATCTATCAATGACCGCATCCATGTCGTTGAGTATGGAGATCCTGTTCTCCCTGGCTCTGTCGACAGCTTCCGCAAGGATATCCAGCGAGATGCCCTCAACCTTGAGATCCATCTGAATGGCAGTGATGCCCTTCCTGGTCCCTGCTATCTTGAGGTCCATATCACCGAGATGATCCTCGACCCCGGCTATATCCGAAAGGATGATGTATCTGGGGCCATCGGTCACGAGGCCAAGCGCGATGCCTGCCACTGCGTCACTAATGGGAACACCGGCATCCATCAGGCTCAGTGAACCGCCGCAGATGGTAGCCTGACTGGATGAACCGTTGGATTCAAGTATGTCGGAGACAACTCTGATCGTGTAGCCGAAATCCGTTTTCTCCTTGGGGAGTACGGGACGAAGGGCAATCTCGGCAAGATGACCATGACCGATCTCGCGTCTTCCGGGACCTCTTATCGGACGAACTTCTCCCACACTGAAGGAGGGGAAGTTGTAATGAAGCATGAAGTCCTTTGTGTGTTCACCCATAAGGGCATCGATCCTCTGTACATCCCTGGCACCGCCCAGCGTGACCGCAACGAGAGCCTGAGTCTCGCCCCTTGTGAAGAGTGCTGACCCGTGAGGTCTCGGAAGCACTCCGACCTCGCAGGTTATCTGTCTTACTTCGCCCTCAGCCCTGTTATCCGGGCGCTGCCTGCTGCCGAGAAGCTTCTCCCTGACGAATTCCTTCTCGGTCTTCCGTACGGCAGCCGATACAGCTTTGCCGAACACAGCCTCATCTTCGTATTCGGAGAATTTCCCGCTCAGGGATTCAATTGCGATCTCGGTCGCAGTATCTCCTGCCTCATCGAGAGCGTGTTTCTGACCGTTGCCATAGACCTTCTCGAACTCGGGAACGGCTATGGCCTTGATAGCCTCATCAAAACCCTCTGGGCTGACCGGAGGAACGAAGGATCGTTTCTCTCTTCCGATCTTCTCCCAAAGTTCAGTCTGAAGCTGATTGAGAAGTTTGGCCTCTGTTGCCGCGAGGTGTATTGCCTCGACTACATCAGCCTCGGGCAGCTGGTGTGCAGAGCCTTCCAGCATCACAACATCGTCACCCTTAACGGCAACAACCAGTTCGATATCACTCTCGCTCTGCTGCTCCATCGTGGGATTAACGATGAACTGGCCGTCTACTCGTCCAACCTTGACAGTGGAGACTGGTCCATCCCAGGGGATGTCAGATATCATCAGCGCGGCTGATGCCCCGACAACACCGAGCAGGGCGGGATCATTCTCTCCGTCACAGCTGAGAACCAGGCAGTAGACCTGTGTCTCCTCTTTGAAGCCATTCGGGAAAAGCGGTCTGAGAGGTCTGTCAATAAGCCTTGCTGTGAGCTTCTCCTTCTCCTGGGGAGCTCCCTCACGCTTGAAGAACCCACCTGGTATCTTGCCTGCAGCGTAAGTTCTTTCCCTGTACTCTATGGTTAACGGGAAGAAAGGAAGGTCCCGCTCCCCCGCGGAAGTTGCGGCTACAAGTACCGCCGAACCTCCGTATGTTACATAAACAGCACCGTCAGCCAAACCGCTGGCCGCTCCGTCCACGTCCGCCCCAGCGTCATCGAGCGCTGCACGACCCAGTGCA
>JAOZQW010000115.1:0-1381 GCA_029932015.1 Candidatus Fermentibacteraceae bacterium | reverse complement strand
CGATAGTGAGTGTTCTTCCTGCTATTTCTTTCTTGACTACTGTTGTCATTCTTTTTCCTTTTTCAACTTTCTTCACTACGCCCGGAACTCTTCCTGGCGCTGCATCCTCCACAGGCGTCACTCATTCATTCAAGTGTGCTGCATCAGCTGCTGTAATTCTCTTTATCCTTTTACTATTACCTTCTCAGGCCAAGGTCCTTCACGATGGCGCGATATCTCTCGATATCGTTCTTGCTGAGATAGTTGAGGAATCTGCGTCTCTGTCCGACCATTTGGAGCAGACCTCTTCTGCTGTTGTGGTCATGAGGATTCCTCTTGCTGTGCTCGGTAAGCTCAATGATCCTCTCGGTGAGTATTGCGATCTGAACCTCCGGCTTGCCGGTGTCCTTCTCGTTCTCTCCGAATTTAAGCACAAGCTCGGCCTTCTTCTCTACTGATACGCCCATCTGCGCACCCTCCGTCCTTTCATACCTCTATCGCTCTCATCTATTTCTCTTCACTTTCGAGCACCTTGCCTGCAGACCTTACAATCCCGGCTATGAGCAGGCTCAACTGCTCCCTGCCATCGACATGCGCCACATCCCTAAGCTTTTTCACAAAGGTCACTGTGGAACTCCTGCCGTATGTTTCCTCCAGCGGTCTCAGCAAATGTGCCTCGACCGGTCCAGTGGCATGAGGGGGAACATATACGGCCGCAGGAATGCCTCTGCCTACCCTCTCGAGATCAACCCATCCTGCGTAGCTGCCAGGCGGAGGCAGCATTTTGCAGGAGGGAATACTCAAGTTGAGTGTTGGGAAGCCAAGCTCCCTTCCAACACTCTTACCTCTTGAAACAACGCCTGTCACGGAGTACCTGCGCCCGAGAAGACGACGACATCCGGACAGAGAACCTGTTTCAAGAAGTCTTCTTATCCGCTCGCTCTTGACCGGCTCATCACCGATCGAGAGCGGAGCCTCAATAATAGCATTATATCCCATGGAAGTACACCACTTGCGCAGACTGTCACAACTGCCGGACCTTCCGGCACCGAAGTGAAAATCATAACCGGCAACGATGACATCGAATTCCAGACGCTTCGTCAGCATTGTCAGGAATTCCTCCGCGCTCATTTTCACCGTCTCTCCATCAAATGGAAGTGTCAGAAGCGAACTTACTCCTATATCTGAGAGGGCGATCCTTCTCTCAGATGCAGTTGTCAGTCTTCTATGCCACTTCTGTCCTCCGAAGAACTGTCTGGGAACAGGCTCAAAGCATACGACACAGGCTTCGGGATCGATCCCAAGCGCGGTACGCACTACTGCTGCATGACCAGGATGTATCCCGTCAAAACTGCCGATTGCGATTGCCCTCACCCGTCCTCCCCCCCTATCAGTACACACA
>JAOZQW010000432.1 GCA_029932015.1 Candidatus Fermentibacteraceae bacterium | reverse complement strand
AACAAATTGGAACTGAGCCAGCGCGTTCCAGCTTGCGATGGCATCCTTGCCCATTTCAGTGAGTTCATCCTGCGAGCAGTCGAGTCCAGGGGTACTTCGGAGTTCAATATCAGTATCCTTTATGAAATCCGAATAATCCCTTCCTTCGATCTCAGAGATTGACAGAATGACGCTATGTCCTGCCGCAGCCAGTCCTCTCGAGAGGGCGATGAAGGGGCGCATATCACCCTCACTTCCCCAGGCCTGGACCCCTATTCGCATCCCCTGAACCTTCCAACTGTATTGTTCTGCGATCCCGGTAAGGATGTGCTTCCGAGTATTGAGAATTTGTAATGTAATAAAACAGAAATGCACAGGGAAGGTCGAGTCGCTTCTTGTGGAATAGAGAAGCGGGGGGCAGTACACCCCCCGCTCTCGGGTCGCTCAGTTAGAGCTACCTGATAACCATCACTCTAGCAGTAGAGATCTCTTCGCCCTGCGTCAGGCGGAGGAAGTACATGCCGGGAGTGAGAGCGGACGCGTTCCAGTTTACAGACTCCGTACCGGAGAGGACTCCGGTGAAGGGAGTTGCCACTACGCGACCGGTAATGTCAAATACGTTCAGCTCAGCAGGTCCTGTTCCAGTAAGTGAAACGACCGCCGCTGACCTGACGGGGTTAGGCGTGAAGATTCCGGTTCCGGCAGGATTGACTCTGCTGGACTGCTCCTCGATGCCTACACTGCCCCATACGGCCATCTGTACGGATGGATCTCCGAAGAGCGTGTAGGCCTCGAAGTAGTACTTGGACCTGCCGCCGCCGCTGTAGTAGTCGTAGACAGCGTAAAGACCGCCATTGGCAAATCCCTTGGCCCAGTAGACACCATCGGAGAGGAACCACTCCATTTCGGAGCGCTCCTGGATGTCATCCTCGTCCCAGTATGAGGAAGGGACGGAACCGAAGAACCATAGGCCGCCCCTGCCGGGGGTCCTTGTCCAGGTCTCGCCCCAGCAGGTACTGGTCGAGTAATCACCGGTGTTGCAGGCATGAGAAAAGACACCGGGGAGCATAGTGGCGTTGGTCAGCTGGTTGAAGCTGCTCTGCCCGAAGGACATGTCTGCCCAGCTGGTCTCGCTGCCGTGGCCCGAGAAAGTGAGCATGGAGACTCCGCCGTTGATGGATGTCACGGCCTGGGAAGCGGTACCGCCTGAGTGTGGGTAGATCTTGTCGTTGGTGTATCCAAGGGGAGTATAGAAGTTGTCGATGCAGTAGTTATGACTGCCCTCGGAGATGTTGTAGTTATCGTTGCTGGCGATCCATGTGGTGTTCTGGACCCATGGTGTGTTGCCGGTGACGTTCTGCTCGTAGTTGATGACCCTGTCAGCCATGAGGATGGCCTCGCCCGTTGTTGTGACCGAGAAGCGGCCAAGGAAGACATCGGGGATGATACCGCCGTCATCGAGGCAGGCGTAGTAGAGATCAGTAACGCCGCTGTATTCAGTAGCATTGCCGCCGGGGAGGTAGCCGGTGTCACCCACAAGAAGAACGTACTGGGGAGGGCTCGGCCAGTTCTCGACAGCGTTCTGGATGTATGCGGTGATAGCTGTTGAAGTAGAGCCTGAAACACTGAGGTCGACCATTGTCACGTCGAACCCGAGGCTCTCTTTCCAGGTTACGAAGTCATCCATACCGGTGGTCACGAAATCCTCGTGTCCGATGATGAGGTAAGGAGCCGGAGGAGTATCAACCCCACCTTCGAAGAGACCGTAGTTGTCGACCATCCTCGAGAGCATCTGCTCGAACGGAGGAGCGTAGTAGCGGTCGGCGTTCAGGTAGCTTCTGGAGACGTCTCCACCCTCGAACGAGAGAGTTATCGTGGCTTCGGAGAGGAGAGAAGCAGAGTTGCTTCCGGCGTCCCAT
>JAOZQW010000114.1 GCA_029932015.1 Candidatus Fermentibacteraceae bacterium | reverse complement strand
TGGTAGCGGCGGAGGGACTTGAACCCCCGACCCGCGGATTATGATTCCGCTGCTCTAGCCAGCTGAGCTACGCCGCCACGGACGGCAACAATAGACAGGGCTTTGATTTCTGTCAAGAAGAGCCGTTCTTATGCGAAGGGCAGTGGAGCTTGAGTATCTTCACTACATTTGCAGCCTGTTCTTCATCCAGCCCGTGACCCTTCTCCTGGATGCGGAGGAGTACGGCGGTCTCTCCAGCCCATTTGATGATGCTGGCGTTCACCGAATAATCCCTGACCGATTCCAGGAAATCCCTGAATGCAACCTCATCCGTACTCTTGACAACACAGCAGATAAGGGTGGCTAGTTTCCGCTTCCCTGCGAATACATCCTTCACAAAGGGACCACCAACGCTCTCCCCGCTCTCATCGAGCGAAGCAATCGCCTGGTATGCTAGTCTGATGTGCGTACATAGCTCCTCCACCGAAGTGCTTGCCCTGAGAAAATCCTCGATCCTGTAATAAAAATCTGTAATAAGATTATCAGGCAGGTCGTTCAGCCGCTCCCGGATCTCCGTGAGCTGCCTGACATCGTTGAGCCGCATTCCTCTGTCGAAGTCCCTGAACTTGCCGAAGCTTGCTTCGATCGCCCTTTTTATATCCCTGTAAGCGTCCTCCATCTCCTCGTAGACTTCGCGCTTGCTCGATATGTTCAGGATATCGACCCATCGATCCTTGAAGCTTGTAGGCGATCTGAAGGAACTTACATAGAGACCCTCGTTGGAGTTGATGGCTCCGACAAGCTCGATGACCTTCTCGTCATGGACTTCAGAGGCAGGCTGCTCTGTGACCAGAATGAGCTTAAGCTGGGCCTCGAAGGTCGTTGTAGAGACCATGGCTATATATGCCTGGCTCATCCCTGTACCGGTACACTCATTCAGCAGGAGCGGGATAAGCGCTCTGGCGTAGTGCTCGCCACCGCCGTATCGATGGATCCTCTCCAGTCTCTCCAGCTCGTGGTCAACCAGAAGGTTGTTCAGGGTCTTCCGTATAATCGACTGCTCGTCTCTTGTAGCACTGAGACCAGCAGGTCCGGTCATCTCGATACGTATGGAGATGATCCCATCGCGAGTTGTATACCTCCGCTGGTGCCTGATGGTCGCACCCATCCATGCGTGCGTGAGCGCGGTGACGCAGTTCTGGAATGAAATATCTCTCTCATATCCAGCAATGTTGATGCCGGTCAGGTGCTCGCGGGTGGTCCGCAGGTTCTTAATCCTGAAGTGAGATCTTCCGCCGCTGGAGCGAACCCGGTTCACGAGCTGAAAATTCGTCATGACTATCCAGGCCAGGTCTGCGGCGCGGCGCTCGGCCAGGTACTCATCCGACCGCGAGGAGATGAAAAGTACAAGCTCCCCTTGCTCTCCAAGGATACCGGCAGGTATTACTGCATCACCAGAGAGAATGTCTACATGCTGCCTTACATCCTCGAATTTTTCTAGCCGCTCAGCAGCTCGGGACAGGAGGGAGACAGTTCCCGCACTCCCCATGGCAAGCCTGCCGAGGAGGTTCTCCATCTTCTCCGCATCTGCAATGAAACGCTCCCGACGCTTGGGATCCGCATCGCGAATCCCTGCAAGGACGAAACCCCTTCTCAGGCCATCGCTCTCAACAGTGAACCCCTCCAGAATATCCAGATTCCAGCCTCCGTGATGAAGCTCGCTGAGAACGATCGAGGCAAGACCCGGCCAGTCTACAGCAGACACTCCCACAAGAACAAGCTCATCCATGCCCCTGTCGATCACGACTTTTGGGGTGCTGAAGCTAACCATGCCGTCGAGGAGTCTGCTGAAGATGGATGCACGGCGGGGAGCTGGTATAACACTGCCGGGACAGATACACAGATCACCTTTGGCTGGTTTCGACTGTTTTGCGCTCATCCGACCCTTCTTGGAGCAGGAACTCCGGTTTCTTGACAGAAGCGACCCATGGGAGCATATATGCTCCCCGGCTGCCCGGACAGCAAGGATGACCGGAATGGGCGAATAACTCAGCTGGCTAGAGTGCCTGCCTTACAAGCAGGATGTCGGGGGTTCAAGTCCCTCTTCGCCCACCATCCGGTCCTGGTCCATGATACCGGGTGCTCTCGGTACCTGCTCTTTCACTCCATCCAATCCATAGTAGATATCGTAAATTCCCAGCTGTGAGTTCCCAGGTACCTGCCGGAGACATCCTCGATATCAACTGTGACGATATAGGTCCCATCAGGCAGTGGGGAAGCGGATCTGAACTGAACTGATTCAGGATCGATACACTTCACATCAAGTCCGATGAACTCCCCGCGGGTGGTGACTATGCAGGCAGAGGCGGTCCATCCACCAGGATCCTCAGAGAAGTCCGGTGCCACCTGTATAAGGGGCACATGATCGTAAGTCACTCCAGACGGATGGATGAAACCGAACATCACCGCAGGACGCTCAGGAACGGATATGGAGATAGTGTCGGTATATGATGTGTTCCCTGCATCATCAGTCAGAATGCACATTGCATCAATAACGCTGCCGGCGAGAGGAAGCAGTTCGAACGAACCGCTCCAGAGCGAGTCCTCACCGGGATGGAGGGCTACTGAATCCTCTCCGAGCACAACAAGCTCCGCAGAGTCAATTCCCCCGAGGGCGTCAAAGGCAGTCAGTTCCACTTCGAGAAGCATCAGAGCCGAATCAACCGAGAGGACTGTCGAAAGCACTGAAGGGGGGGCTTGATCCGAGAGGATCTCCCAGTCCACCGTTTCCAGAACATTGCCGATACTGTCTCGGAGCAGCAGTTCAAGCGGAGCGTCTAACGCGGCTCCAGATGGTCTGGAGAAAGTCCATCCATCATCTCCCTCCATCCGAGGTACAACCTCGATGTCTCCGAACAGAGCCATCGGATATACCGGGAGATCGGCGGAAGCAGTCAGTCTGAAAGAGAACCTTGCAGGTGAAGCCTGCACGGTACCAAACGGGGAGATGGAGTCTACCAGCAGGATCTCGGGCTCGAACCCCATACCCAGATCAAGTGTTCCTCCATCCTCCGGAACGCTCCAGCCCAGCATGTACAGCCAGTAGACTGCACCGGGCTCCGGATCCGGGATGTATATCTCTTCGTTGGATGTTGGTGAGGTCGATGATGAAGTGAGTTCATGCATGCCGTCGACCAGCCTGTTACCGTCCCCGTCCATGAACAGGTACATATCCATGTCCAGGCCCTGCGTCCTGCCCTCTGAGGCCACAATGATACTGCGCTCCTCGGGGGGGACCATGAAGGGACCTAGCACCCAACCGCTGGAGAGTGGATCATCGGGGTCGTCCTGATGGAGTTCAATACCGTCGATGGACCAGACCCAGGTCTCCCCTTGCTCCGATAGAAGGCTGTCGCAGGGATAGGACAAGGTGCTGACAGGAAACTGCACAGGATCCTCAATCGGCATGGAGAGCCACCTGGTTTCTTCCTGATCCAGGGGTGATGGGGCTGCCGGACTCGTCATATCGAGGGTTACACTCCTCCATGCAAACATGGAACCCCGGTTGTCGAGTACTGCATAGCAGGTGTCGCCGGGGAGGGGCTCAAACGGTCTGCGGAGCGCTCTGCAGTCCTCTCCTGCCGAGTATGCAGCGAAGTTCTTTGAATCCATGTAGAGAAGGCCGTCCGAGAGAGGTTCGGGCTCCTTGGGAAACCATCTTGCGCCCCTGTAGCCGGAGCCTTCCTCACTTTCACCGAGACTGTATAGTTGTCCAGTGTAGTAGGACACGGGGTAGCTGCGGGCCTCATCCGCTACAGGGAGGATGCCGCACGGTTCACTGAACTGGGATGGTGTCGCATCAGGGGTCAGGACCTGCTGACTCCACGGAGCCGTTCCGGGAAGCCGATACTCGAGAGAATAGTTTTCACCCTCTTCGAAACTGATACTGGAGCTGCCACCGGCCCCGAAAGGTGAGATCACATCAATAGTGTAGCCCCCATAGGGCTCCCATCCAAGGTCGAACGAGCAGTATCCCGACAGATCGGTGCTGCTGAAGACGCAGACCATGTTGCGCCTGTCCCAGTGCGATCTGACAAGGACCATGGCCCCCTCCACGGGAGTGCCTTCGGAGTCAGTGACGAGTATCTCGACGGAAGCGGTCAGAGTGTATCCGGAATCACCCGGCATATAGCCGGATCCGGGAATCGCGAGAGCGCTTCCGGTTGTCTGCCATGTGACATCGTCCGGACCGAACGCCGTGATGGAGGAAATGGTCTTGCCATGATGATCGATACCCTCACCGGAGTGCCAGATGTGAGCTATGGTCGGCGTGCCGTAGTTCACATCCCAATGGGTCCAGCGTCCTGTGGCGGGATCAAGGTACTCGTTCCACTGATGGTCCTCTCCCCTGCATCCGACAACATAGGCCGGTATCAGCAGGGCTCTGCATAGAGCGGTCTGGATGATGGACTGCTCACCACACGAACCATACGCCTTGCGGTCAATGACCATAGGTTGCAGATCATTGCTGAGGTACCCGAAATTAATGATGCCGGCAGGCTGTGCATAGGACAGATAGTTGCTGAATCTCAGCAGAGCATCATGCATCGTCGGGGCATCGGAGATCCCCTCCATGAGTGAACGGCCAAAAAGCGTATCATCAGGCAGGACAGTACGCCAGAATAGAGCTTCGCCCGGAGTGCTGTCAGCATACAGGTCCCACTGATCGTACCTGAGCCACTCCTCCTCTGTCATGCCGAGAGAATCCGCAGACTGAAGCCAGAAGGATGCATTGACCCTTGCAGGTATCTCAAAAAGTATCCTCGGATGAACGACGAAGCGGTAGTAGGCCTCGCTGCTGACCGTTACAGGACCGGAATCGACTGTCAGCGAAAGCTCCGTTGCACCATTGATATCTGTTAACTTCGCATATGGGAGCCGGTCCGCCATTTCGTAAACGCTCCGGGCGTTTGCTGTGAACAGGTCTGCATCACCGTTTTGGTACATCTCACGAAGCACTTCGGTAGGGGTATTTGAGATGCAGAAGGCGATCTCATCCCTGAAGCGTGGTTCGGCCGAAACGAGTTCTGCTGCGAATGCGAGAACTGCATCTGTATCGGCTGGTGACATGAGGTCAGGACATTCCCTGTAGTATCTGGAGTAATACCTGTCCAGATCAGAGACCGCGCTGTTGGGTCTGAATTCCCAGGCATAGATCTCCTCGAACAGCTCCACTCCCTCACGGATGGAGGATGTGGGCGAAAGGCATATGAGCTCCCCTCTTGCATTGCCTATAAGCAGGTCACTCTGACCATCGCCGTTTATGTCCGCAAAGGAGGGGATCGAATACTCCCCGACATCCAGCCCACGGAAGGGTGAATCCTCTATTGCTTCCGTCCATGCTCCCAAAGTATCAGGGATGAAGAGCCTTATTTCTCCGTCGCTGGTCCCGACAGCGAGTCCGTCATCGCAGAATGCAGGTGCTCCGGATGAGATCTCAGGAAGTCCATCGATCAACTCCCATCCGTATTCCCTTCCCTCTGCTTCAGGACGGAGAAGGTAGAAGCGCCCCTCCCGTGTCCCTGCCAGCAGTACGAGCCCTTCAATGTATGGAACCTCTCCAGCCGTGATGACAGGATAAGTGCCCGGCACAGGCGGTATACCTGCTGCGACCGACTCGCCTGTCCCGGGATCCATAGCGCTTACTCCACCTCGGCGTTCACAGATGAGAATCCTGTCATCGACAACGGCCGGGGTCAGGTTGGAGGACTCCCCTTCGAATGGAGCAAGGCGGGCTTCCTGCCAGCTTAGTGGCCATGGGTCGCCTTCGGCGTAAAGGGGACGATAGGCTTTCAATCCGGCATGACTTGTCCCGACCAGCAGAAGCGGCTCCGAACCGGATACGAACGCTGGTGCCGCAAACGCTCCCGGTGACATGGGGAACATCTCTCTCGTTTCAGATGACCAGGGCAGGAAGACGGGACTGGAGGCTGTGCCTCTGTTTCGGCAGACAACGACCCTCCCGTCGCGAAGGCCAAGGATGATATCAGCGAGGCCATCACCCCCGACATCACCCAGAGCAGCTCCAGAAGGTTCTCCAAAAGAAAATCCTGTCAGCGTATCCATAGAGAGAGGGGAACTGCCTAACGCAATAGAGCCGTCACCGACTATCTGCACATGCTCGATGGTCCCGTCACCATCCAGGTCGAAACCGCCATGTGTGCGGGAAGGCGGTGCGAAACGTCGAATCTCTTCCCATTGCGGATACCCATATGCCTGCACCCCACCATCACCATCAAAGACCACGAGATCATCATGTCCGTCACAGTTGATGTCGGCAAAGGCCGGGCTGGCATCGCTTCCCACATCGATTGGAAGAGCAAGAAGATCTGTGAGTCTTAGAAGCAGCCCCTCTCTGAATTCGTCCGGCAGTCCGGAGATCGCATCGAGACACTGGGGTCCGATGAGTGTGAAGAGCACATTCCTGTCACCCCGCCAGGGGCCGGGGGAAATGAGGGGTTCACCCTGTACGGTAAATCCCTCCGTGGATCCCGCAGTCATCCATGCATATCCTCCGGGAGGTATTTCGATATGAACGGGTAAGGCGAGCGCTGAAAAGGCGAACAGAGTCAGCGCCGCAGGGAGCAGCATTCTCATGATATTCTCCTCACGGGCCGATCTATGGGGGACACGCATAGGATTGCTGTCTGCCTGGTCAAACCATCGAATACTCTCATTGGATTGCATGTCTAATTGGCCGATCTATGGGGGACACGCATAGGATTGCTGTCTGCCTGGTCAAACCATCGAATACTCTCATTGGATTGCATGTCTAATTGGCCGATCTATGGGGGACACGCATAGGATTGCTGTCTGCCTGGTCAAACCATCGAATACTCTCATTGGATTGCATGTCTAATTGGCCGATCTATGGGGGACACGCATAGGATTGCTGTCTGCCTGGTCAAACCATCGAATACTCTCATTGGATTGCATGTCTAATTGGCCGATCTATGGGGGACACGCATAGGATTGCTGTCTGCCTGGTCAAACCATCGA
>JAOZQW010000113.1:3152-7040 GCA_029932015.1 Candidatus Fermentibacteraceae bacterium | reverse complement strand
TACCATGACCCCGCAGGCCTCACCTGTCACGGTACTAAAAGTTCCTCATCACGGCAGCCTCTCCTCCATCTTTCCGCCATACCTCAGAACCCTGAGACCACAGTTCGCGGTGTTCTCGGCAGGGAGGAATAACTCTTTCGGACATCCCCATCCTACGGTACTGGAGGTCTATTCGGATCTTGGCGCGGAAATCTTGCGTACGGACACCGGCGGGACTATTGTTGTCGGGACCGACGGGAGGACCGTCAGAGTATCGAACACTTCCCTCGCCCGCCCCTTTGGAACAGGTGCGGGTTCGAGTTCAGGGGTATCCATTGAGAACTAAGTCCAGGAAGTCCAGGATCGAGCCGTACCTGTACATTCTGCCGGCTCTGCTGGTGGTACTGGTCTTCCGGACGCTCCCGATTCTGAGTTCCTTCACTGCGTCTTTCACTGATTATGACATCGGCGGATTCCACGGGTTCGTCGGCCTGGACAACTACGCCCGAATGCTCTCTGACGCCCGTTTCTGGCAAAGTGTCATCAACACGCTCTTCTTCGTCATCGGTGTGGTCCCTGCCGGTATTATCTTCCCTCTCTTCCTGGCCATTCTCCTGCGCGGCAAACTTGCAGGTAAAGGCTTCTACCGAACCATCTACTTCCTTCCCGTGGTTACTTCGGCGGTTGCCATCTCAGTAGTATGGACATGGCTTTACAATCCAGAGGCTGGTCCGATCAATCGGATCATCACGGCACTGGGCGGAGATCCTCTATTGTGGCTCCGTGAGCCCAGGGGAATATTTGAAATGATGCTGGCGCCCATCGGCATCCATCCCAAGGGCATTCTTGCAGGACCAAGCCTGGCGCTGGTCTCGCTGATGGGGGTGAGCGTCTGGAAGAGCGCAGGTTACAATACAGTTCTCTTCCTTGCGGGACTGGAGAATATTCCAAACACATACTACGAAGCTGCCAAGCTGGATGGTGCAGGGAAATGGGGGACGTTCCGGCACATAACATGGCCATTGCTCTCACCAACCACGTACTATGTGCTCATCATGAGCACCATCATCTCGTTCAAGACTTTCGCGCTGGTTTATGTCATGACGCCTCCACCTGGCGGAGGTCCTCTCGGAACGACAAATGTGATTGTCTTCTATCTCTTCCAGAAAGCATTCGACCGCTTTGACATCGGCTATGCGAGCGCCATCTCCGTCTTCCTGTTCCTCGTGCTGCTGGGGCTGACGATGATCCAGAGGAAAGTTGCCGGTCGAAAGGTGCATTACGGATCATGAGTGCATCACTCATGATGACCGTTCGTACATGTGGGGCCGCCGTGCCCGGGCAGGGGGACATGTACCTGTTACGTGTCCCCGTAAAACCGGCGGGACCGATTCTGGTAAGAACGGTCTTATCATGACCGCCAGAGCCATCGCCCGTACTGCAGCGAAGCACTTCTTTCTCATCCTCGGCGGATTCGTCATGCTCCTCCCCTTCCTCTGGATGGTCGGAACCTCCCTCGAACAGGGCGGGTTCAGCAATTATGTCGAGGCCTGGACCAAGGTTCCCTTCGGCAGATATTTCCTCAATACACTGCTGGTTACAGTGCTGGTTGTATTCGGGGTGCTGGTCACATCCTGCCTTGCTGCCTACTCATTCGCAACTATGAAATACCGGGGAAGGGACATGCTCTTCCTCCTTTTCCTCTCCACTATGATGGTGCCGCAGCCGGTATATCTCGCACCGTCATATGTGATCCTGGCCAAGCTGGGGTGGATCAACACCTATGCTGCGCTCATTGTCCCATGGGTTGCGAACGTGTTCAGCATTTTCCTCCTGAGGCAGCACTTCAGAACCATTCCCATATCATTGTATGAGGCGGCCATACTCGATGGCTGCAGCAGACTGAAGTACCTCTGGAAGGTCGTCCTTCCCCTGTCAAAATCTGTGATAATCACAGTCCTGCTATTCAACATCATCAGCTCGTGGAACAGCTTCATGTGGCCGCTTGTTGTCACACACTCAGAGGAGCTCAGGGTGCTCCAGGTCGGTCTCTCCTACTTCAACCAGGAGCAGTCCAGCAACCATCAGCTGCTGATGGCGGCATCGACATTCTCAACACTGCCACTGATAGTGCTCTTCCTCGCCGCTCAGAAGAGGATCGTAGCCAGCTACTCCAGGTCTGGCATCAAGGATTAGCTTGAGATTCGTCGTTCTTCTCTTCATACTGCTTGCCAATCTCCTGCAGGCGGCCTCTCTCAGAAGTGAGGCAGAGGACTTTCTCGCGACGCTTGCGGCAAGGGGATACACCGGAACCGGACTGGCGATACTGGAGTTGACACTTCTGGAGCCATGCACACTTGCAGTCTATCCGCCCTCTGCATCCAGCGAGGGCTTCGTTATCGGCATGGGCGGGAACAACACCTTCGATCTCAATCTAAGACTGGAGGGTGAAGGGTGGTTCAGGGAGGATTCGCTTCCCGACGACCTCCCTGTGATACGGGTGGACTCCGCGACTGCAGGTCAAGGTCTGTATGTTATAGTCTGCGCCAGGGACATGATCAGGGGGGCGCGGTCCGACAGCACGGCAGTGATGTGGGCTTTCTACCCGGTTGACCCGGAGGATGAATGAACATAGATAGTCTATCCCGTGGATATGAAATTCCAGGGTTCCGCGAATGATGGAAGGAAGCTCTCTCATGAAGAGCATCATAGCAGCTTTATTAGTACTCCTCGCTGGTGCGGCAACGGCTGGCACTTCGGGTTTCGCATTCCTCCAGATCCCGGCCGGCGCCAGGGCTGTAGCAATGGGAGGAGCCTTCACTTCCGTATCGGGAGATCCCATGGGGCTCTACTGGAATCCGGCTACCCTGGCAACTGTCCAGGAACAGACTTTCACCTCCACATACACCGGGTACCTCATGGACATGCAGGCCGGTTTCGCCGGATGGGTCAAGCCGACCAGCGACGATGCTGTCGGTGCATCCATCAACTACTTCTACGGAGGTTCTTTCATAAGAACGACCATGACAGAACCGACCGGAACAGGTGAGGAATTCAGCACAAATGGCCTGGCATTCTCCGGCACGTACGCCAGAAAACTAAGTCCAACTCTCTCTCTCGGGGCAACCGGCAGATTCGTCTACTCCAGCATCGACACCTACAGCGGCAATGCCTTCCTTGTTGATGCAGGCCTGTGGTTCCAGCCTTCGGGCATTTCTCTCGGACTCGTACTCCGAAATGCAGGTCTTCAGACAAAGGCTTTTTACCAGGAAAATGACCCCATGCCAACGGAGATCGCCGCCGGCGCCAGCACCAGCCTGCTGAATGACAAACTCCTTGTGGCCGCCGATATCAGCTACCCTTTCCAGGGGGACTTCAACGCTGCTGTCGGTGTCGAGTACAGACCGATGGATGCTCTGGCTCTGAGGGCCGGGGGCAACCTCAGGGACAAGAACGCGGCAGACAACGCGGGGGGAAGTATTCTCGACGCTCTTGCTTTCGGTGCCGGAACCAATTGGAGCATGCTCTCGCTCGATTACGCGTTCAAGCCCTTCGCCGATCTGGGCAACGCCCACAGGGTAAGCCTCGGCATCAGGCTGTGACACGAACAGCTCTGGTGCTTTCGCTCGTATTGGCTTCGATCATGATTGTTTCCTGCAGCCGCGAGACAAGGGAAGAATCGAGACAGGTCCGGCTGGACACTTTCCGCTCGGTCCTCACTTCCGACCTGCAGGTTTCATTCGATGCGATCACATCAGAGGAGGACTGCGAGGCTGTTGGCTCGATGCTGACCGTAGCAATGGAGGAGGACCTGACTCTCTCCATGGCCATCGATTCGATCAAGCACGCTGAGCTTATAGATACGTTCACCGAAGAAGAGGTCATCTATTTCTTCTGGTATTATTTCGA
>JAOZQW010000113.1:0-3052 GCA_029932015.1 Candidatus Fermentibacteraceae bacterium | reverse complement strand
TTATAGATACGTTCACCGAAGAAGAGGTCATCTATTTCTTCTGGTATTATTTCGACCACGCGATTGAGACAGGAACCGTTAGGGGACCCTGACTCCTGAAAGGGGGGAGCTAGTCGGAACCTATCCGGTTCTGGCCTTACTTGATCGCCGGATTAAGTCACCCCCGCACCGTGCTGCTCGGCCTGGGGAATCCGATCCTCGGTGACGACGGCATAGGATGCCTGCTTGCCGAACAGGTAGGTGAGCTGGCCGGGGAAGCGCACATCGTACGCGTCCTCTCCACTTCTTTCTCCCCCATCAGACTTCTCGACGATATAAGCGGCCATGACAGGCTTGTTGTCATTGATTCGATAACAACGGGTGATCATCCTCCCGGCACTCTTCTCGAGATCGATCTCGGCAGTGCCAGAATGGACCACCTGCCCGTTACATCCCACCATTTCTCCATCGATCAGGTTCTTGAGACAGGGAGACGCATGGGTATGGCAATGCCCTCTACCGTGCATATCTACGGCATTGAAATCGTACCTCCCGAGCATTACGGTGATGTGATCTCCCCTAAGCTGAAGAGCGTCCTACCACAGATTGCAGATGAGATAATGAAGCTTGAATTCGATGATCCGTCCGAAGGCGGGTCTCGCACCATTCGAGAGGAGAACCCTCACGATGAGCCAAAGTAAGGGAGTATCCCCGCCGAAGAACCCACCCCTGGAACTGAACAGGGAAATGGTTCGAGGAGAGTTCGGTCTGAGAGTGGACGAACTCAGCGGGCAGAAGCTCTACGATTGCTACCAGTGCGGCAACTGCTCTTCGGGATGTCCCCTTGCACAGGAGATGGACATCCTGCCAAGTGCGATGATACGTTTCGCCCAGCTGGGACAGAAGGACATTCTCCTCAACAGCGGAACTATCTGGATATGCGCGAGCTGCTTCCAGTGCACGGTCAGATGCCCCAAGGGCATCGACATCGAAGCTGTCATGGATACACTCAGGCAGCTGGCTCTGGAGGCAGGAGTGGACCACTTCGGTCCAGACGAGATATCGCCGGAACTGGCGGCGGAGGTCCCCCAGCCGGGACTGGTCGGCGTCTACCGAAAACTGTCAACCTAGGTCTGGAGGGAAAATGGCCAAGGTAGCCTACTATCCCGGCTGCGCCCTCAAGGAGAGGTCCTCCCACCTGGACCGCTCGGCAAGGGACGCTGCTCTGGGACTCGGGTTCGAGCTCGATGAGCTCGAGACCTGGACCTGCTGCGGAGCCGTTCCTCCGGTCTCCAGTGAGAGGGTAATGAATCTGATCGCCCCCTCAAGGATACTGAAGGATGTGAGGGACTCCGGCAGGAAAGAGCTGATAACCATCTGTGATTTCTGCTACAACACCCTGAAGAGAGCGAACTACAGCATCAGAAACGATGAGGTGATCAGGAAGCGGGTGAATGCTTTCCTGGCTGACGACGATCCCGAAAGGACGTACCTCGAAAGCGATGATGCTCCCTGGGTGGATTACGATGGAGAAGTGAAGGTTCTCCATCTTCTGGAGTACCTGAGGGATATCATCGGCTTCGAAAATCTCCCGGCAGGTTTGAAGAATCCTCTGAAGGGCATCAACATCGCCCCCTATTACGGATGCGTCATGCTGAGGCCGGAGAAAGAGATAAAGCTGGACAATCCTGAGAATCCCACCATCATCGATGAATTCACCAGGGCTCTGGGAGCCGGTGTGGTCAGCTTCCCCTACAGGACCGAATGCTGCGGCTCCTACCTTTCCGTATCCAGCCCCGACGCATCAACGCGATTGTGCTACAGGATACTCTCCTCGGCTCGGGCCAACGGCGCCGATGCCCTGGTCGTCAGCTGTCCCCTCTGCTTCTACAACCTTGACTCCAGACAGGAGGCAATTGCCGAGGCCTATCCTGATTTTAAACCAATGCCGATCTTCTACTTCACACAGCTTCTCTCTCTGGCGCTGGGCAATGGCCCGGAGAAACAGGGATTCGACATGCACTGCGTTGACGTCTCTCCAATACTCGAGAAGCTGGATACACCAGAGGCTGCGGAGGTGGGCGAATGAAGCGGATAGGAGTATTCGTCTGCCACTGCGGCATCAACATTGCCGGAACCGTCGATGTAGCACGTGTGGCGGCAGAGGCCGCAAAGATGCCCGGCGTAGTCTTCGCCATGGATTACATCTACATGTGCTCCGAGCCCGGACAGTCTCTCGTAAGGGAGAAGATCAAAGAAGAAAAACTGGACGCGGTCATTGTTGCCGCCTGCTCTCCGACTCTTCATGAATCCACCTTCAGGACCGCTTCCGTCGAAGCGGGTCTCAATGCATGGCAGTGCGAGATAGCCAATATCCGCGAGCAGTGCAGCTGGGTTCATTCCGACATGGAAAAGGCCACCGAGAAAGCAATCAAGATAGTCGGAACAATGGTCCGGAAGAGCATGCTGAACGAGTCTCTCGAGCCCATACCTGTCTCCATCACCCGGAAAGCCCTGGTCATAGGCGGAGGGATAGCCGGTATACAGGCGGCTCTGGACATCGCGGACTCTGGAAACAAGGTGATACTGGTGGAGAGAGAATCCTCCATCGGTGGGCATATGGCGCAGCTCTCGGAAACCTTCCCGACCCTGGATTGCTCGCAGTGCATCCTTACTCCGAAAATGGTCGCGGCCGGCAAGCATCCCAACATCACCCTCATGACCTATTCCGAAGTCGAAGAGGTCAAGGGCTATGTGGGTAATTTTACGGTCTGGATCAGGAAAAAGGCCCGGTCTGTGGACTGGTCCATATGCAACGGCTGCGGGGACTGCATGGCCAAGTGTCCGGCAAAAGTCCCGGCGGAATTCGACAGAGGGCTGTCCACCAGAGGCGCGATCTTCGTTCCTTTCCCCCAGGCCGTTCCGAACAAGCCTGTCATCGACAGGGATAATTGCATCTATTACAAAAGCGGCAAGTGCCGTCTCTGCGAGAAAGTATGTGAACCGAAGGCGATCGACTTCGAGCAGGAGGATGAGATCATCGAGGTGGAGGTTGGCGCCATTGTCACCGCCA
>JAOZQW010000112.1 GCA_029932015.1 Candidatus Fermentibacteraceae bacterium | reverse complement strand
GCCTGTGTGACAAAATCATCGTCCCAGCCCACGATTGCTACAGCATGATTCGGATCCAGTGAGCTGGAGGGGGGCTGGTAGTGGATGTAATTCGACATGAAAGAACCATCATAGCAGAGACAGGTGCCCATGACACCATATGTCATTACAGCTTCCTTGATAGTGTCGATATTCTCAAGACCCGATCCTGCTTCATACCATGCTATCTCCCTTGGATAGTAGTAGTGATAGCTATCGAGGAACCTGGTCGGAGCCGATTCGAAGGACTGGCCATCAATGTTTCTGACCGCACCCTCCAGCCTCGTGAGATATGCAGCCGACACAAGATAATCACCGCCCATATGAACTTCTAGACCCCCGCCTGATGGTGGGTCGGTATCATCATTGTTGAACTGGTTGAAGCCATTCCACCAGTCAAGGTGATACTCGGCCAGATCCGGTTCTCCCACTTCTCCGGCATCAGCCCAGGCTTCGGTCATCAGGAGGTTCCCCTCCATCGACGCCATTGTCCCGAAGGTC
This sequence comes from Candidatus Fermentibacteraceae bacterium, assembly GCA_029932015.1. GTDB lineage: Bacteria > Fermentibacterota > Fermentibacteria > Fermentibacterales > JCC-6 > JAOZQW01. Next base: position 6,557 of record JAOZQW010000112.1, on the reverse strand, counting down.
CAGCAGGTTCCTCCCTGCTGACTTTTTACCGAGGTGACATAATTCACACCGCTGACATCTCGAAGATCAAAGGAGGAGGGAGGGTCTGCGGCGAGCATGGGAGAGAAGAGGAAAAGGCATGCGACGGCCAGAAGACATCTGTTCATTGGCGCTCCAGACTTAAAAAGGGCTTCTACTGCAACACTTGTGTAATTACGGACCCGAGTATGAGTTCCATATACATAGTCTAAAATGCTTGAATTGAGCATGGAGGCGCAAGCTCAGACTCAGAGGGAGAATTGAGCATCGAGTATCGAGCTGTATATGTTTGAATAGCAAGCAGTTCGACTTTCGAATGTTGTTTGAATATCTTGCAGAAGCCTCGCACAGATCATTCAGCAGCTGGAAGCGGCTGTATTCCATCAGGGAAGGAGAGCCCATGCTTGACAGGCTTGGATCGATGCTCGAAGGAGTCGGAGCCGAGTTCGCCGACATCCGATACGAGATCAAGAGAGAGACGCTGATAGGCTTCACCGGCAGGGAACTGCGCACGATCGGAACCAACACTACTGACGGCTACGTAGTCAGAGTGCTGAAGAACGGTGGTTTCGCTTCGGCAACGGTGACCAGGGAAGAGGATGTTCCAAGGGCCATTCAGCTTGCGCTCGAAGCAGCGGAGACCATCACGGCGACCGGGGGCAAACAGACACTTCTCGAGGACACCCCTGTTATCACTGATACCGTCGTTCCGTATCTCGACGGAGACCCGGCCTCTATCCCCATAGAGGAGAAGCTCCGCCTGACGGCTCACTACAACGGACTTCTGCTTGACCAGCCGGAGATAGAGACGACCAATCTCAGCTACAGGGAGATAGGCAGGCAGAAGTCTTATGTGAACACGGAGGGTACGGCTGTATCCGAAGAGGTCGTGACCACCAATATCATGGGTGAGGTTATCGCCAGGCGTGGAGATCTCATACAGAACATCCGCATCGCCATCGGTGGAGCCGACGGTTTCAACCGGCTCCTCGACAGGGATAGTGAGTTCATCGAGAGAGGCAGGCTTGCGGGAAGGCTGCTTGATGCCGAGCCGGTCAAGGGCGGCTCCTACGATGTAGTCCTGAGCCCCATGCTTGCAGGAGTATTCACTCATGAGGCATTCGGACACTTCAGCGAAGCTGACATCATCGAGGACAATCCTTCTCTCAGGGAGAAGATGGCCCTCGGCTCCAGACTTGGCTCTGATGTTATCACTATCGTTGCCGACTCGACTATCCCACGGCAGATCGGCTTCTACAAGTACGACGACGAAGGTGTCGAAGTAAAACCTGTCACACTGATGGACAAGGGCGTCCTTACAGGCAGACTGCACTCCAGGCGGACCGCGAAGGCTTTCGGTGAGGCCGTTACTGGACATGCCGTCGCGGAGGATATGAGGTACGAACCCATCATCAGGATGGGAACCATTTATGTAGAGCCCAGCGAGAAGAGCTTCGAGCAGCTGCTGGAAGAACTTGGTGACGGACTCTATCTCGTAGATGGCAAGGGAGGACAGACTGCAGGGGAGAACTTCACCTTCGGAGCCCAGTACGGCTTCATAGTTAAAAAGGGGAAGCTTGGCCCCATGATCCGAGACATAAATATCATGGGGAATCTGTTCTCCACACTGTCTTCCATCGAAGCGGTCGGTAACGATATGGAGCTCTCCGAGCGCGGTGGCTGCGGCAAAGGGCAGCTCAACATCAAGTCAGCTCTGGGAGGACCTCATGTCCTTGTCAGGGACATGGTTGTGGGGGGTGTATAAATGAAAAAGCTTCTCGAAAAAGCAGCAAAGGTCGCGGATCAGGCCGAGGTCTACTCCGTACGCCAGGACTCCGGCAGCATCGAGATGCGGAACGGCATCCCAACGGACATTTCAGCCTCCATCCAGTCAGGGTATGCCCTGAGAATTCTGAAGAACGGGATGATAGGAACCGCTTACACGAAGAATCTCCTGGACAGGGATCAGCTCGTCTCAAATGCCATGGATTCTCTGAAGGGTGAGGTCGAGGCTGGATTTTCCTTCCCGGGAGCCGCCGATCTCCCTGATTCTGCCGGGGCAGACCCCGGTGTTGAGAAGATGGGATTCAGAGAGCTTCACACCTATGCGGACGGTGTGCTGGAGCAGCTCCGTGGCAAGGTTGAAGGACAGATCGATGTCTATGCCGGCAGAGGCGTGGAGGAAGTGTCTGTCGTGAATACAACCGGACTCGATGTCTGCACACGAAGTTCGGACATGTACCTCTATGCCTCTCTGCTCTTCCCCAATACCGAGGCATCGGTTCACAGGCTCCATATCGACAGGAAGGCAGGAGCTTTCCCCGAGGGAAAACTTGACGATCTGATCGCCCTCTACAAGTCGGGGCTTCCCGAGGTAGAGGTCGATTCCGGCAGGATGAAAGTCATGTTCATGCCGGATACGCTCTACACACTTCTCTGGAGGATAGGCGCGGCAACTTCAGGAAAGTCCCTCTATAACAGGATATCACCCCTGCAGGACAAGCGCGGGCAGCGGGTTCTCTCTGAGAAGTTCAGTTATTACGGGCATGCGAATGATCCCGACAACTATGAGCAGCGGTACTTCGATGACGAGGGCGTTCCCACACGGAAGCACATGGTGATAGACCAGGGTGTTTTCTCCGGGGCGATACTCAATCTCGACTACGCTACCAAACTTGGTGAGAATCCCAGTGGAACCGGCTACAGACGCGATGGAGAACCGGTTTCTGCACTTCCATCTCCATACCTCGCAGGGGGCAGGATAGCGCCTGGCAAGAGATCTCTCGCAGAGATGATCAGGGAGATGGACAGAGGCGTGATAATTCTCGGCGTTCTCGGAGCACACTCGGGCAATATCCTCAACGGGGATTTCTCAGTAGGGCTCAATCCCGGATTCTACGTTGAGAACGGTGAGATACTGGGCAGAGTGCGGGATGGCATGGTCGCAGGCAACGTTTACGATGTGCTCCAGAATGTTGTCGCCATAGAGAACCATCTGAATACATCTCTCATGGGTGGTAAGTATCCCGCCCTGCTCCTCGATGATGTGAGTGTAGCCGCGAAGAAGTAGTGCAATAGAGATGGAGCGATGATATCGGCCCGGCAGAAGACCCGTACCACGCAGCGCGGTGCATGGTACGGGTTTTCTGCCGGTACAGGCATATATTCATCGGGACAGATGCAAGATCCGCCGCAGGACGGCGCCTACCCGAACGCTCGAGGAGAGATCATGGCCACTAGAGAGGACCCCACTCCACGGAGAGATCGACTGATAGAGATGCTGCCGGAGAGTTTTCTGGCGATAGTACCTCCCTCTTCATCGAAGCCGACAAGTGCTGATGGGTCTTACGGCTACACTCCCAGCATGGATCTTCTCTATCTCACAGGGATAAGTCAGCCCAAAACTTGGCTCGTGATCCACAGGAGGAAGGGCGGAGAGGTCAGAACTGACCTCTTCATTGAGCCCTATGACGAGACCCATGCCAAGTGGATAGGCAGCCTTCTCACAAAGGAGGAGGCTCAGGAGCTGAGCGGTATTGAGAACGTTTCCTTCAACACAGGCGTCAGGAAATGGATCGACAGGATCATCCAGAGATTCGGAGTCGGGAAAATATGGGTGGACTTCCCTGTTGCGGGAGTCTCAGGCGCTGCCGGGTCGAGACTGAGATTCGCCAATGAACTGAGAAGCGCATACCCTCATCTGGAGTTCAGCAGGCTCTCTGACCTGATATTCCGTCTTCGCGTATGCAAGGATCCTTCTGAGATCGAGATGCTCAGGAAGGCGATAGACCTTACTCGGAAGGGGTTCCTCAGAGCCCTGAACGCTCTTGAGCCAGGGATGAGGGAGTACGAGTTCGAAGCGGAAATTCTCTATGAGTTCATGCGGAATGGCGAGCGCACTCCGGCCTTCCCTCCCATAGTAGCGGGGGGCGAGAGGGCTACATGTCTGCACTATGTAGAGAACAACTGTGAACTCGAGGACGGAACCCTTCTGCTACTGGATTTCGGTGCCAGGTGTGGTTACTACAATGCGGATATCAGCAGAACGGTCCCTGTAGGAGGTAGGTACTCGGACAGGCAGAGGGAGCTCGTTAATATGGTTATCGAGGTCCAGACCGAGGCAATCAGACTTCTCAGGCCGGGCAAGACCCATATGCAGTGGAACGCAGAAGTAAAGGAATTCTATTCACAGCTCCTTCTGAAAAAAAGTGTTATAGAAGATACGGCTGATATTGATACGTATTACTATCACAACATCGGTCATCACCTCGGTCTGGACACTCATGACGAGAATGACATCAACATGGAATTCACTCCCGGAATGGTTCTGACCGTGGAGCCGGGATTCTATTCCGCCGAGGAGGGGATCGGCATACGGATAGAGGACGATGTACTCATCGGAGAAGAAGGGAACACGGTCCTGTCCGCTGACATCCCCCGCAGTCCTTCCGAGATAGAAGCCGTCATGGCGGGAGGCATATAACTCATCTTCACTGTTCGTGATCAGGAGATGATGAGCCTGGCCCTTGAGAAAGCTCAGGAAGCTTTCGATGCCGGAGAGGTTCCGGTCGGAGCAGTACTCCTTTCTCCATCCGGTAAAATCTATTCTGACAGGAACAGGACCAGGGAATGGTCTCTACCGCATGCACATGCGGAGCACCTCGTCATTTCCGAAGCAGCAGCCGATCTTGGTGATTGGCGTCTGGAGGGCTGCATTCTCTACTCCACTCTCGAGCCCTGTCTGATGTGCGCCGGGCTTGCAGTTCTTGCCCGTATCCCCAGAATAATCTACGGAGCCTGGGACAAGCGTTTCGGAGCCTTCGGCTCAGTGACTGACGTCCTCTCCATGGTGGGGCTCAATCACTACCCCTCTGCCTTCGGGGGCTGCCGGGCAGAGGAATCCTCCGCTCTCCTGAAGCTCTTTTTCAGAACCCATGGACGGTGAAATACTGCTGAAGCTGTTTCTCAGTTCAGCTGATCGGGAAGGACGGAGAGAATACGGGACGGTCTCAGAGCTTGCATTACCCTCTCCGAAGGAGTACAATTAAACTGTAAGGACAACTATGCCCTTTACGAGTTCGAAAGGTTCAAACTCTTGCAGGGCGAAACTGAAAGGTTAAGACAATGAAATCAATATGTGTTCTACTGCTCCTTCCTCTTCTGGCTTTTGGCTGGATAGACGACCACGGAGTTGACTCTTCAATACCTGCTGGAACTCCACCTGTGGGAGAAGATGCCATCACTCTCACTGCTGTGAATACCTTCAATGTTCCGAGTGCGAGTCACATTCTTGGCCTGAACATGCAGTACACCTCGTCGTCAAGCTTCGGCATGATGGATAACGGAGATGACAAACTCCGTGGTATTAACGGAAATACTGGTGCTGAATACTGGAATGTTGACATCAACTACGGCGGATCCATGTTTAACTTCGGACTCTGCCATAGCTGGCCCAGTCCATACGGCTGGTACATTAATGCCTGGTCGGATAGTGATATGCACTACCGTAACACTGGCGGCACCTGGAGTGTACCTTTTGCGAATCCCGCAGGAACCAACGGCAGGGGCATGTCCTTTGAGGTGCCAGACGACCACATTTGGGAGACCTACAGCCAGTTATCTACTTTTCGAATCTACCGCATCTCGACCAGCGGCTCATCCGAGTACTGGTCCACACCAGAAGTGAGCGGACAGATGAGCGGACTGGCTACCTTCCAGCACGGGGGCAACACCTGGGTGGCAGTGACCTGCTACTACGATCCGACCCTCTACTTCTACGAGTACACGGGCTCGGCACTGAATTTCATAGGAACCGCAAGCACGGGTATATCGGGACAGAACCTCATATGCGGTCTTACTTACAGCGATGCGCGCGATACCTTCTTCCTGTCTTACGAGATGCCGAGCAACTGGTGGGTCGCCGAGTTCGACTACTCCATAACCGCTCTCGAGCGTGACACATGGGGCAGCATCAAAACCCAGTTCTAGTCCGGACATCGATAACTGAAGATGGGGCATGCACTTCGGTGCATGCCCCTCTCTAGAGATTCAGTTGTTCATCTGTAGGAACGGAAGATCCCTGACAGGTGCTCATCCTCCTTGGTCGCGCCGAAGAGCCATGTGACACTAAGCTCCCTTTTTTGATCGGTAAACGAGTAGAGAGAAAGATGACAGCCGCTGTCAGCATAATCCTCAACATAGAAGGGACCCTGGTCGTTCGGGTATGCTTCTATGAAGCCCCTCGAGGGACTCTCAACTCTCGCCCATTTTCCGGCGATGGACCATGCTCCCGCAGTATCCCTGCCCTGCCTGAGGTGCGGCCGCGCTTGCTCGGTCAGAACAGCTTCCCCGTGACTTCCTCCGGGAGCAAGGAATCCCCTTATATCCGATTCCGTACCGGGGTATGCCCCGCAAAGAGCCTCATGTGAGAAGGAAGTCTTCAGGACAGGAAGACCGGGGATCATGGTTACCTTCCAGACAAGACGGAGAGAGCCGAACTTCTTGTGGTCGATATCCCATGCCATGCTCCATCCACACTC
>JAOZQW010000431.1 GCA_029932015.1 Candidatus Fermentibacteraceae bacterium | reverse complement strand
ACTTTGCATCCTTTGAACCTTCAATGACCTGGAACTAACCTTGAGCCATCCAACGCTCTAAATCAGCAGACTGCGAAAACGTGATTCTCACTCCTTGAACGCAGTACTGCTGCATTTTGTTGTTGGCAGTCAGCTGCAGCAACTGCATTTTGAAGACGGACTACCCCCCGTTACCCTCTTGATCAATTCGATTATATCCTCTGAGCAACAATGGCCGCTCGGATTAAGCTCCTTGCACTGATTACCGGTGCAGGCTCCCGTTGCTTCCTGAATAGCCTTGAGGGTATGTGCCCCACCACGAATTGCATCAATAATTCTGTCTTCCGATACACCGATGCAGTAGCATATCATCTTTCCCATATCTTCTCTTCTCCTTTTCCTGCCAACGCTAAGGCTCAGTGGATTATAGTATGCTTGCTATAAACCATGTATGTAATTCCACTGCAGCCTTTTGTTCGGATACTTTTATGCCCTTGCTTGTTCAATATGCTTAGCAATTAGCATCTTGATTAGTGACTGCCTGGGGATTCCAAGCCGTTTAGCTTCTTTATCGAGCGAGTGGATCATCCAAATGGGGAAGTCAACATTTACTCGCTTCTGTTCTTGCTCCACACGCCTTGCTTTGGTGAGTTCCAAATACTTGAGAATATCCTCGCCATTATCGAATTTCTGGTCGAATTCCTTAGCTTTCATAAATCGTTACCTCCTCAACCCTGGACCTTCGAACCGAGATAATTCTGATTCTTGAGTTCCTATATGTAATCACTCCTGACCAGTTAGTCATGCCGATTTTCCCGAGTACTATGAAGCGAGGTTCGTCCTCAGTTCTAGCTTGTATTTCGAGAAGATCCGGATCATCCCAAAGAGCCTTTGCTTCTTCGAAATCAATTCCGTGTTTTTCTTTGTTCTTTTTGCTCTTCCGTTCATCAAATTCGAATTCCATGGTATAGTAATTATACCTTCCTGGTATGTCTGGTCAATACTGTTCCTATCCGAACAATCAGCGTAACCAGCGCCGTTAACCTCGCCCCTACTCCCTGACAGGCGTCTGGTTCATGCTGTGGTTAGGATTTCGTTTATGAACCACAGCTTAGCTTTTTGCCTACCATCTATTGTTTCTTCCTGCCCAAAACACAAAGGAAATTGTTGCCCCCGGAGCATGAGAAAAGTGAACCTGACGAAATGCTCTCAGACCTCCGTTTACTTAACTCACCGGTAACAACGGACAATCGCTGATAGTCGCTTTCAAACTCGTCGGGATTACCTCCGCCAGCAAGATAGTATTTCCTGTAATCTTCCTTTGCCTTTTTCTTCTCTTCTTCAGTTGCTTCTACATTGAAACGCTGGATAATATCGATTCGCTTCTTCTGTTCTGGATCTTCATATGGAGGAATCAAGAACTCAAGCCTTTCATTACAGAATCCCTCAATTTGAGATAAACCAGCTTCATGCATTAAACGAGGGATTCTACTCCCAATACCCATGTCACCAAGGCCAAGCTTCTTCCGACCATTCGCATAAATAAGTTTCATTCTCTTCTGGAAGAGGATTGACTCGATTGACTCATCCTCGGTGACTGAGGAATAGCTGATCTTCATGTATCTGGAGACATTATCGAGATCCTTGCAGACCACTGTGCCACCTGGCTTTGTTACTCTTACCATTTCCTTGATTGCTTTTGCGGGGTGGTCAAGGTGCTGAAGAAGTGTCTGGCACATGCACACATCAACCGAGTTATCCTCTAAGGGAACGTTATAGCAGTCTCCGGTGATGAAGGAAGCTTTCCCACCCTTAGACCATGACTGCGACAGCTCAGTCGCTTCAAGAATCAGTTTCGACGAGCAATCAATACCAGTGTAGGTACCACCCTGGCCAAAATACTTCCAGTAAGTCCATCCAAGATAACCAAGGCCACATCCAATAT
>JAOZQW010000430.1 GCA_029932015.1 Candidatus Fermentibacteraceae bacterium | reverse complement strand
TCCAGCCAAGGTCGAAGTCGAAGCCGGTACCGTTGTATATCTCCAGCCAGTCATCAAACTGACCGTAGCCGTCTGCTATGGTTATGTCGTTCACACTCTGGATCTCGTTAAGTCTGAGCCCTTCCAGGTTCTGCGGGAAGAATCCCCTGCCCATGTCCGATCGTGTGCGATCGGGATCTGTTCCCGCCGGGTCACCGGCATCGATGCATGGAGAGGAAGAAGAGAGTATGCAGAGGTCCCCTCCCCATGAGTCGAAGAGCGGATCTCCGGCAATATTCCCGATTCCAGGTACTGGAGCAGTTCCGCCCGTGAGTGAGTATGTGATGGAGATATCGGAGCTGTTCTCAATCGAGATATCCTCTTCGTTCTCCCATATGATCATCCCATCAACCACGAAATGTCCACCGCCGTATCCGGATGTCTTTTCATATGCCCTCAGACCGGTTATGCAGTCTGTCACCGTAGTTCCCTCGATAACGGCATGCGAGCCGTCCTTAACGGATATACCCTCGTAGCAGTCAGTGATGAGGGAGCCGCTTATCTCGATATGCGATGTAACCGACCCGGCGGAAGTGTTGATGCCGACCGAGACCCCTTTGTCCTCGATGCCGCTGATGAAGACATCTTCCAGAATGACATCGCTTCCATTCAGATCTACGCCATCCCCCTCGATATTGAATATCCTGCATTCCGAGACGACGAAGCTCCCTCCCCTGCAGTTCTGGAACTCGATGCCGTCATGCCAGCTTGCCGGAGGATCAACCATGTTGCCGAATTCGCATCCGGTTATAAGAGCACTCTCCCCATCCTCCATGAAGAAGAGTTCTCCAGTATTCCAGCCTGTCACTTCGCAGCTGTCCATGACGATGCTGCCTTCAAGGAGGTTGATGCATCGTGCATTCGCGGTGAATGTGCAGTTATCCAGTGTTATTGCGGCGTACCTGCCTTCAAGGCATGCACCATCGTCCCCCGACGGCTCGTAACCCGAGGAAGCCCTGAAATCGGCATGTCTGATCTCCGCGGTTCCGGTTACCCGAAGACCTCCCCAGGGTCTCGAGGGATCATCTGCGGTTACCAGCACAAGCGCACTCTCCGCTCCGTCCATCCGCAGAGTGCCTCTGCAGAGGATATCCACACCTTCCAGCAGACGGATCTGGACTCCCTCTTCAACAAGAAGCTGTGATCCATCTGGAATGGTCAGATCCGAGATCACCAGGTATGGAGAGCCGGAAAGAGTAAGGACGGTGGTGCCGGAGATGGTTCCCGAGAGCGTGCTGAAGGTCCCGTCCACGGTCAGTGGATTCCAGTGATCGTATGCTTCCGTTCTTCTATAGTTCTCACCTGCGGCCTCTACCCACCATATGAAGTTCCCGTCTGGGAGCCCTGTAAATGTAAAGCATGTATCGACAAGACCGTATACCTCGAAGAAAGTCGAATCCGGATGCCCCAGCTTCGTCGTGATGTGGACGCTGTATGTCACCGCCCCGCCGGAGGCGACTTCTGCAGATTCCCACCAGATGTAATGATCTCCGAGTGAAGTATCATCCATCTGCCATGCCCGGAAGGGTCTGACATCATCATCGTACTGCTGGCGCAGGCTCACGATCTTGTTCGGGATGCGAACATCCCTCAGAACACTGACGTATTCATGGAATTCCTCGGGGGTGACATCGTCAAGCAGATCAGCCTCGACAGCATCCGTCAGGACCGTTTCAAGAGAATCAATATATGGACCGAGGAAATCACTGTTGAAGACCTGTGATGATATCTCCTCCATCCTCTCGAAGTAGAGGTCGAGGAGCACCGGATCAAGCAGAACCTTCTCAAAGAGCGCGTTGTCATACCAGAATGCATTGACACCGGCTGTGTATGCCCTGGTTATCCAGTCGCCGAAGGTCTTGTCAACATCCCATGGCAGCATCTTCCATAAGCCTGTGCCGCT
>JAOZQW010000429.1 GCA_029932015.1 Candidatus Fermentibacteraceae bacterium | reverse complement strand
TGAGTCCTATCATTTCGGGAATCTCAAGGCTGACTTCGGCCACATAGAGATGAAGGCCTGGAGGGAAATGGTGGATCAGGTTGTCGTGGAGCTGAACACCGATGCAGGGCTTCAGAAGTCTCTCCAGGGTTTCCTGGACTCCATCGTACTTCACGGTGAGAAGCCCGCCGCATCATGGAAAGCGGAAATAGCTCCCTATCCGGAAGGACTCGGAGAGAAGATGGTCAGGGAGAACATGAGGTTCTTCGTTGAGGGCTATCTTCTGAACCAGGCCTGGGGCAGGGGGGACAAACTGGCCTACTTCGATGGCGTCTGCCTGATGCTGAAGAACATTCTGGGGGTTCTGGCCGGTCTCAACCGCATCTATTTCTCAAAGGATGAGCCCAGATGGCTGATATCTGAACTGAACAGAATGAATATCCTGCCCGATGGCGCTGCTGACAGATTCAATGCCATTCTCCAGGAGCAACCAGTGGACGCAGTACCCCTGCTGGAAACGCTGATGGAGAATGTGTTTGCACTGGTCGAACTGCATATGCCGGATGTAGATGTCGAATCGAAAAGACGCCGGAGACGCGAGCTTGGCGTTCTCTCATGTGCAGAGAAACCTCCTACGAAAAATACAGGAATGAACGAAGCCTGTACCTGACCATACCCGCGGTCGTATCTTACATCTTGTGTTTTATCCCTTTTCTTCAAGTGGAAATGAATTATGAAGCTGTTTTGTGATGCAAGGGCTCTGCTCGAGAACATCGATGGGATCGGCCGATACTCGGTCGGGATACTCCGTGGACTTTCCAGGGTGAGACCCGACTGGGACCTGACCGTTCTCTGTGGTCCGGGCGGTGAGCGACATCTCGCAGGTCTGGGGCTCGAAACCGTATCGTCGTCCGTTCCCAGATTCAGGAGAGCGGAGGATGGAGAGCTCTGTCCCCTCATCGAGGACAGCGGCGCAGATGCCTATCTGAATTTCTCGATGGCCGGACCCTGTCCGACTCTCCCCTCCATGATAACAGTACACGATCTCATGGTTCTCAATCTTCCAAGCTACTTCGGCAGCAGTTTCCTGCGCAATGTTCTGGCCCGCAGAGTATTCAGAAAGGCCCTCTCCCGTTCGGTCGCTCATGCAGCCGCCATCTCGGTCCCTTCAGCCGCCAGCCTGAAAGAGCTGACCGCCACATTCCCTGATGCAGATGGCAGGGTATTCGTCTCCGGCGAGGGGCAGGATCTCTTCCCCCCGGACCATGAGCCACCTGAACCATCAAGCCGGGAGGAGTTCCTCCTCTACGTCGGAAATGCGCGGGCTTACAAGAATCTGTCCAGACTGATCGTTGCCTATGGCCGGCTTCGCGCCATGAATCCCGCCTATCCCGCGATGACCATGGTCGTCCGGAAGGACCGGGCCTTCGGTAACTTCATGAAGGAGATTGAAGACTGCACCGCTTCTGAATCGGTGACGGTTCTGTCGCATGTGGACGACTCCAAGTTGAGAGAGCTCTACTCCTCCGCGATGGGGCTTGTCATGCCCTCCCTGCAGGAGGGATTCGGCCTGCCCGCCCTGGAGGCAATGGCTGCAGGAGCACCCGTCGTATGCTCAGCCGGCACGGCTCTGGAGGAGCTTGTCGGCAACGCCGGAATACTTGTTGAGCCGGATTCGGTCATCGAGATCATGAGAGGTATGGCTCTCCTCGCAGCGGACGCCGAACTCCGAGGACAGCTCTCCGTAAATGCGCTCATCCGCGCTGGGCTATTTACATGGGACCGGGCTGCGGAAGCGGTAGCCGGAAGACTGGTGTCATCACATCATGAAGGTGGCTGTAATAAATCCGCCGTTCATGGATGGAAGGTTTTCGAGGACTTCCCGTTCTCCTGCCATCAACAAGAGCGGAACCCTGTACTGGCCCTTCTGGCTTGCGCATGGAACTGGAGCCCTTGAAGCTGCAG
>JAOZQW010000428.1:1467-1950 GCA_029932015.1 Candidatus Fermentibacteraceae bacterium | reverse complement strand
TGGAGGCTAAGTACCACCGGACGATTACGACATGATCCGGATGACCGGGCTTGCGGAATCGTTCGTTATTAAATATTCAGGGGTTAAATCTTAATAAGGATAGTCCTTATTCAACTTTGCTGCATTACCTCACTGCCGTTTCATTCGATACCGCCCTGCCACACGAACAACCCCCGTAAGCGTGACAAGAGTATCTATGTCTCCATGCCCTATTACTGGGAGGGGAAGCATGACTTCGCCCACCTGTGTTCTTATACAAGCCTAATCAGCGATGATCTACTGGAACGGAGGATCACATCAGATGAAGACGCTTCTGGGGTACCTGTCCCAGTTCCACTCGTTCAGCATACAGGGAGAGGTTCTCTGCACACAGAGCCTTGCGTTCATCCTCAGGGATAGCAGAGCCAGAGCAACATTCGCGGAAGCGGTGGCTAGCTGGACGAAGACAGCATTAAGTAGCGACCTGACATGGCGCGCAGAAGC
>JAOZQW010000428.1:0-1457 GCA_029932015.1 Candidatus Fermentibacteraceae bacterium | reverse complement strand
ACGAAGATGCTGGCAGACCGGATCTCGAAGCGTGCACTCCTGACGGATCACCAGTAATCAAAGTGGAGGCAAAGCTGGGTGCAGAGTTCAACCCGGCCCAGCTCCGGTCTTACATTGCCGACCTGCAGAACCGTTCAGGCGGAGGGATACTCATCGTTCTGGTTCCGCTCCATCGCACAGGTGAAGCCATGCGAGTGGTGTCCGAAACCTTCGATGTGTCGGGAGAATCTCCCTGGCTTCCAGCCGGCCACCCCGGCACATCGATAGCGGTTATCTCCTGGGACGATGCGCTTACTTCGCTCGCGTCCACCGACTCCGACACCGTACAAAGTCATGTGGAGCAGCTCAATGAAATGTACAAAGCACTGTCAGGCTACGATCTCAAGCCCCTCGCGAGCAGTGAGGAAATCACCCGGTGGCAGGAACGCAAGGACCTGTTCATCAAGCTGGTAGACCGCGCAACCAAGCGACTTTCAAGAGAGCTTGGCTGTTGGATGGGACCTCTAGGTCCCGATAGTGGAAGCAGAGAGCCTGTAGATTCCGAGCACTTTTACTACCGGCGTTACCTGTGCCGACCGCTGGGAGATAAGAAGCCTTGCTTCAGTATCGGCATCCACCATCCTTTTGAAGGAGAATCGACACCGATCTGGCTTCGCTTCAACCGCACTACACCTCTATTCTCCCTGATCCGTGCCCGACTGGTGTCATCGGGCCTTGCGGAGCGTGTCATCATCAGCGGCGGTCACGCCTGGTTCCCCCTGGATGTCCCACTGGATGCAAATGCGGAGCAGATGATAGCATCACTGATCGAGCAGGCGGAAGAGGTGATCGCGGTCGCTTACAAGTCGCTTGGATGATGATTGGACTTCTTGGACTTCTCTGATCCTTGACAGCATGGGAATGCCCTCTGTAAAATCACTTTATGTATTGAAGAGACGAGAGCAGAACTGCCGGTGGGCTTTCTTAAAGACAAACTCAATGCAATTCAGCTCTATTATCCTTAGAATGAAAGAGTGAGTGTATCCCTATCAGAGTAACAGCCGCTTATATAGAGCAGGATGGCAAGATTCTTCTCTGCCGAAGAGCCCCTGAGCAGAAGCTTGCGGGATACTGGGAATTCCCTGGCGGAAAAGTGGAGAGGTTTGAAACAGACAAGCAATGTCTGGAGAGAGAGCTGTTTGAAGAGCTAGGACTAGAAACGGAAGCAACTACTCTGATAACTGAGAACACCCACGACTATGATGGTTTTTCGGTAACCCTTGTTCTCTACTGCACAGACATTGTCCAGGGAGTTCCAACTCCCTCTGTACATGACAGAACTGAGTGGATATACCCTGCTGATTTACTGAACTGGAACCTTGCCCCTGCTGATATCCCGCTAGCGAAGGCTGTTATCAACGAACTCCAGGCAAGTCGAGCATAGGATATGACCGACAAACCTCCGTTCAGCATACAGG
>JAOZQW010000427.1 GCA_029932015.1 Candidatus Fermentibacteraceae bacterium | reverse complement strand
ATCCTGTTCCTGCTGTCTCCAGCGCTCGCCAGCTTTTCCGCACAGACCGACTGGTCCGATGGCCCCGGCGAACCCGGACCGGTGAGCAACTGGGGAGCCACCTTCGGAACCCATGTCCAGATGGGATGGGGCTGCCTTCCAGGCAGCCTCCTCCTGGCTCTTGATGCAGTAGTTCACCTGGTTACAAACGAGATGCCGGGGAGCTACTTCGTCTTCCCGGCGGACATGAACGGGGACGGGTACATCGATCTTATCACGCAATCATTCCAGCGCAACCGTATTGCATGGTTCGAAAATGCTGGATTTGGGGAAATGTGGGCGAGGCACATTTTACCATCACCTATTGGAGTTCCTGTGAAATGTGCGTTTCCTTCTGATCTGGACGGAGATGGTGACACGGACATCGTTGCCACACTATGGGCCAATCCATCAGGAGGTATATACTGGTGGGAGAACCTTGACGGTATCGGTACTCAATGGGAAAGCACAGTGGTTGACAGCCCTTTTGTAGGGTGGAACCACATCTGCACAGTTGATATGGATAAGGACAATGATCAAGATCTGCTCAGTTGCATGATGGCTGCTTCTGGTTCGAGAGTTACCTGGTGGGAGAACGATCTGGATAATACCAATGTCTGGGTACAGCATTCAATTAGTGATGATATGTACAACGGAATGGAACTCTTCCCTGTCGACATCGACTTAGACGGGGACATGGATGTGCTGGGGGCATTCTCACATACCCCGAATGTCATGCTGTTTCTGCACCCGGATGACAATAAGGGTATCTGGGAGGAGATCATCATCTGCAACAGCATCAACAACGGCAGCTCGGTATCAGCTGCTGACATGGACGGCGATGGTGACATCGATGTCGTTGCATCCGGGAGCTACACCCCAATTCCAGGACGAGTATCCTGGTTCGAGAACGTTGATGGCTCCTGCACCGTGTGGGATGAGCATGTGATCGACGGAGAGGTAAAGGGTACCGAAGCGGTTCATGCGGTTGATCTGACCTGCGACGGTCTGGTGGATGTGGTGGCTGGGAGCGGTCTCACGTCAGGATCCGTCGAGGTTCTGGTGCTGTACAAAAGGGATGCCGGGGACGAGGAGACATGGATACGCCACGAGCTGTATGAGGGACCGTGGTTTACTGATGTGGACGTCGCGGACATTGACGGCGACGACACACTGGACGTGATAGCCTGTGCTGCGGTGGGGCCAAACGTGCAGTGGTTCAGAATAGGTTACTTCCCTGAGGGGAGGCTTGAATCCTCAATCCTCGACACCGGCAACTACCCTCACTGGCAGGAGATACAGTGGGAGGACTCCGTGCCAGTAGGGGCTGACCTTAAGTTCCAGGTGAGGAGTTCGAATGACTCCACAGACCTGGGTTCGTGGTCGAACTACATCGAGGAACCGGGGAGCCTGGAAGGATACATCGACAGTACGCACCGTTACATGCAGTACAGGGTTCTGATGGAGACTCCTGGGAGATTCGGGTCTCCGGTGCTGCATATGGTAAAGTTCATCTGGGACTGGCTGGGGATCGAGGAGGGCATGGAGGGTGAAGACACCTTCCTCTTTCCCGTATCTCCTAATCCTGTTTCCGGTACTGCCGTCATCAGGTTTCAGCTTATCGAGCCGGGTCCCGTCACTATCTCCGTGTACGATATGGCGGGCAGGCTATGTGCATCACCAGTCGATGGTGACAGGGAGGCTGGTATGCACGAAATGGTTGTCTCCGGACTGCCGTCAGGCGCTTATTTCGTGAGGATGGAGGCTGGCGAGAACTCGATGACGAGAAGCTATATCATGGAATAGATTCTTCCCGCACAACGCATTGAGGGGAAGCCATTCGGCTCCCCCTCGCAGTATAGGCAAAGGGGACACGAACTTAATTCGCAAGGGGTTACTTCTATAGGGACACGTATCCAAATTCAGGGAATT
>JAOZQW010000426.1 GCA_029932015.1 Candidatus Fermentibacteraceae bacterium | reverse complement strand
TAGACAGGGATACCAAGTTCCCTCCCGACCCTGCTGCCGAGCTGTCTGGCCAGCTCGGCGCATTCCTCCATTGTGATGCCTGATACCGGAACGAAGGGGCATACATCGGTTGCGCCATGGCGGGGGTGTTCACCGGTCTGTTTTGTCATATCAATGAGCTCACCCGCCCTGGCGATGATCCTGAAGGCAGCCTCCGAAACAGCTTCGGGTATCCCTGCTATTGTTATAACCGTTCTGTTAGTTGCAGCTCCCGGGTCGACATCGAGTACTCTCGCTCCTGTGACTCCCTGTGCGGCCTCGACCACCTGGTCGATAATGTCTCTGTTGCGTCCCTCGGATATATTTGGAACGCACTCGACGATGCTTGCAGGCATTGTTTCCTCCTGTTGAGCCTTGCGGCTATTTCAGGGCCAGGATTTTCCTTGTAGAATTGAGTATCTATGCTAGGAAAAGGACTGCTGAAAGTCAACTTTCCCGGAAGGATGGAAAGGTGAGGGGACTGGTCGAGGGGTTCTATGGAAAACCCTACTCCAAGCTCCAGAGGGATATACTCTTGCGCTATATCTCAAAGATGCATGAGGGCACCTATATGTACGCTCCCAAGAACGATGTCTTCCACAGACTTCGATGGAGGGATGAGTATCCGGCCGAGTTATGGAATGAGCTCACCTCAGGTATGACACTGGCGAGGTCACTTGGAGTCCGGTTCATTTTCGGTATCAGCCCATGGGGTTTCCGCTCTGACGAGGTTTCTCTCCTCCGTAAAAAGGCTCTGACCGCGATGGGAGCTGGAGCAGCAGGTGTTGCCGTACTTTTCGATGACATCCCGCAGCAGGCCGATGCCTCCCTTGCACGCAGGCAGCTTCAATTCGTCACAGAGGCGCTTGATGATATTTCACCGCCACCGCTGCTTTGTCCGTCGATCTACTGCTCTGAGCTCCTCGATATTCTCAGGGGAGAGGAATACCTTGAAGCCTGGCGCGAGAATAGTCCCTCAGGATGGCCGGTCCTCTGGACGGGGGACATGGTCGTCTCTTCGGAGATCGACCGTTCAGATGTAGAGACCGCACGATCTCACCTGGGAGCATTGCCCGTCATCTGGGATAATCTCCTGGCGGATGATTACTGCCTGAGAAGGATCTTTCTAGGTGATCCTTCGAGCAGGATGATCGATGGTATCGACTATCTGCTCAATCCGTCAGAGATCTTTCCTGTCGCTCTCCATGCTGTCCATCGCATGATCGCATCTGAAGGCAGCAGCGAATGGCCGGTAGAGCTGGGCGATGCTGAGGCATGGACTTTGCTCGAAGGATTTCACAATGTGCCATGGCAAGCCGGGGACTGGGTGGCGAGTCTTCTGGAGGATATGGAGAAGGCTGTCTCAGACGATCCAGGCAGTGCTCTGCTGAAGAGGCTCGACTCAATGATCTGTGTACTCGGGGATTTCAATGAGAATCTGGGAGAAATGGAGGGAGGCTTCGGACTGATGCCGTACTCCGTTGATCTGGGGAAATTCCTGTGGTGGTGGAGGAAAATTCTTGAACTGAAGGAGCCTGGAGCAAGAATGAAGGAGCTGGATCGTCTTGTGCTTCGAAGGCTGCCGTATGAGCATCCAATCGCACTTATGACCTGTCGTATCCTTGACAATATGACCAATGGTGCCGCTGACCTGGAGGAAGGATCGAATGAGGGTTGAACTTGCCGGATACAATACAGACGTGCAGAACGGGGGCGGTTCACCTGAGACACTATCCGCAGCCTACGCAAGGATAAGCAGGGATCCCCGCCCGATAGGTGAACTTCGGAGGGAGTCCGCATCGGAGATAGCGAAAGCGAGAGCGTCCAACAGGCGGATAGTCTTTCAGTATGGACATGGCTCAGTGGCTGAGCATGCCGTGTTCAACTTCGATGTTCTGGATGTTTCAAGGCTGGCGGCTGAAGCTCTGCAGAGCTTCCG
>JAOZQW010000425.1 GCA_029932015.1 Candidatus Fermentibacteraceae bacterium | reverse complement strand
CCTCGAATATCCCAAGGACACGGATCTCATCTCCAGAGGTTAGGACGATCGTGTCGTGTTCGGGATTAATCGAAGACAGCGCGATCTGTTTCATTCTGCCCAGCTCATCGAATGAAGATTCGCGAATACCGCTGTAACGCTTGATGACCGCTAGAGACCCACCACCGGAAACTTCAGGGATAATGCAGAGAACAATCTTTCCGTTGCGACTTCCCCCAGGATCCAATCGAAATCTGCAAATACTGCCTTCAGGGATGTTCGGCTCCATGGAATCACCCTCCACCCTCACCAGGAAGCGGTCTTCGGCAAATGGACCGTCATCGAGAGGGTAGAGTTCATCGTATACTCCTGAATCCGTTGGCAGATAACCCTCTACACATTCGAAGAATGAGTCGGCCACTGCGCGAAGTGGAATCAGGGGAAGTGCATTAACGAAGGGCACAAGAATATCGGATTCGTCTCTTGCTTCTCCACTGATGGTACCGGCAGCATGCTTCGGCATCCTGTTCTTGAAATACTCGTCGATCTCCTTGTTCATGAAGAAGACGTAGCATCCTCGCATACCCCGGGACATCAGGACTCTATAAATGTTTCTCACCAACAGGCTCAGCTTCTCCGGATCCTCCCTGAGATTCTTCTTGCCCGATGAGTCCTTGTATGCACCCCAGTCCACGGAGTATTTCAGGCTCTCCGGATCGAGTCGGAGTTCACTGCCCACCAGGACACCCACGTAGTCGAACTCCAACCCCTGTGTGGTATGGATGCAACCGACCTGATCCTCTCCCTGCTGGTCAATAGCCCATGTGGTTGTATTGGTTCGGGAGTTCCATGGCATCGCGAAGTCGTACTCCTCTATTTGGACATCCTTCACTTGGCCTCCGGGATTCCCGTTCTTTTTCGAAGTCCACGGCCAGGCGTATCCTCCCATTATCCTACTGTCGTATCCCTGGACTCGTCTGGCTTCAATGGCCGCTTTGAGGTCCTTCGGGTCACTGAATATCCGGAAGTCGAAACCTCCCTGGTCCCAGCCATCGAAGTTGCCCGTATCGCGGAGATGCAGAACATGATCAAGCCAGTTGATGTAACCATCCGCTCCAGAGCATCGGAACTGAGTCTCCAACTCGATCTCATAGACTAATGCACCCAAAGCTCTTGCTTCGGCCTTGATGGCCTTGACCGTTCCAATATCCTCGGGTCCTACCCTTTGATTATCATCTATGAACATGATGGAGCATCTGGCTGCATTCAGGATATCCCGCACCTGGCTCTCACCGCGGTACTGGTATGCACTACCGTCCTTAAGGCGGTGTGCCTCGTCCACCACCGCCACATCGTACACATTTTCCTCAATATCACTAAAACAGGATGATCCCTTGAACAGACTGTGAAGAATGATCTTCTTCTCTTCACGGGCCAAACGATCGACCATTACATCCCGGAAAGCGGCATTGGGGGCTACGAACACAACGTTCTTCTCCTCGGCCAGTAACCCTCCGATAAGACTAACTGAGATGACGGACTTGCCCGTGCCCGGACCTCCCTGCACTATGAGCACAGTCTTCTCGTCTGCACTTCGCGCCAGGTCCATGGCTTTCTCATAGGCGACCTTCTGGTTGTCGATCAGTGTGAAGCTGGGATTACCCTTGTACATCCCGCACACATGATCGATCAGCTTTCTGCTGGGGCGAATCCTACCGTTCTGGATGTCGTAGAGGATCTCCATCCCCTTACCCCGCCCCACATGAACCCGCAGAAACTCCTGCAACCTCCGGGCATCGTGCTTGAAGTAGAGCGGTGTATCACTAACCAGGTGGGCATACAACTCGGCCTTCAGGGGCTCAGGGTCGCTCTCCGAGTAATTGTGCAGGTAGGCACAACTGGACAGCCTGATGTCCTTCTCCTGTACATTCTCGTTGTACTCTCGGATCAGGACCTTGTAAGACTGCGCTTGGTATGAGGG
>JAOZQW010000111.1 GCA_029932015.1 Candidatus Fermentibacteraceae bacterium | reverse complement strand
AGTTTCCGGGCGAACATGAAATAGACCGGATGGTTCTCCATGATGTAGGCCGGATCCTCCTCGAAGAGCCTGAGCGCCGCTTCGAGAGCAGCTATTGTCAGCTTGCCGACTCTGAGTGCTCTGGCGAGAGGATGCTTCCTGATGAGTTCAAGACACCTGGCGGTTCCGACAATTATCCCCGCCTGCGGGCCACCGATCAGCTTATCACCTGAACTGGTTACAACATCTGCACCCGCATCGATGCTGGACATTACCGTAGGCTCACTGGGCAGACCAAATTCACTCAGGTCAACAAGAGAACCGGCTCCGAGATCGTCGACGACTGGAATGCCATGCTCCCTGCCGAGAGTGACCAGATCCTCGAGGGGCACTTCACCGGTAAAACCGCGAATTCTATAATTGGAAGGATGTACTCTCAGTATCACAGCTGTATTCTCGTTTATCGCTTCACGGTAATCCCTGAGATGTGTCCTGTTGGTACAGCCAACCTCACGCATTTGGGCACCGCTCTGCTTCATTACCTCCGGGATGCGGAACGAACCGCCTATCTCGACAAGCTGACCTCGGGAAACTATCACTTCCCGTCCCCTCGCCAGGGCGGAAAGAACAAGCAGTGTAGCCCCGGCATTATTGTTGGCCAGGGTAGCAGCCTCACAGCCGGTGAGCCTGCATATGAGGTCTTCAACATGTGCGTCCCGGTGTCCCCGTCTGCCTGTCTCGCGGTCCCACTGGAGTACGCTGTAGCCCGAGGCAACACGGGTGACAGCTTCTACGGCTGCCGGAGGAAGACAGGCCCTTCCGATAGCTGTATGCAGCACGATACCGGTGGCGTTGATGACATTCTCCATACTGGAGAAGGATGCGATCTTCAGTTCGACTTCGGCCATCTTCAGGATAGCCTCCGCGTCCCGTACAGATCCTCCACCGAGAAGATGCTTCCTCTCTTTCTCGATGGCCTTCCTGCTCGCCTTGCGAATGTCAGAGGGAGACGCTTCGGGATGCCTCTCATTCAAAATGGCCGCCAGTTCGTGGACCGCAGGCAGATCCCTGAGACCCTCGCTACCCGGTGTCGGGGTCATACCTGGAACTCCTCTCCCCTCTGATAGGAGAGAGCGCCAAGCATCCTTATCGAATTCTTGGGACACTTCGGAACACAGAGACCGCAGCCTACACACTTGTCCCCATCGACATTGTGTCTCTCCTTGAGTTCACCGCTTATCGCTTTCGTCGGACAAACCTTGGCGCAGATCGTGCATCCGATACAGCTGCCGTCTATGTAGGCCTTGGGTCTTGCGGGGGCATTATCCAGAATGGCTCCAGTTGGGCAGTCGGATGCGCAGAGCCCGCAGTTGATGCACTTGTCGGGATCTATCGAGGCCAGGAAATCGTTCACCTCGATCGCTTCCACAGGGCAGATCTTCACACATTTACGACAGCCGATACAGGCCATGGTACATGCTTTTCTCGCAAATGCGCCCTTATCCAGGCTCGCACAGGCGACCACAACCTCCCTGTTAACGGGCCAGAGTTCGATGATATCTCTCGGACATGCATCAACACACTTACCGCAGCCTGTGCAGTTCTCCCTGCTCACCTCTGGTATCCCGTTCTCACCTATGACAATGGCATTGAAGGGACATGCGGTCACACAGTCACCATATCCGAGGCAGCCGTAAGTACAGGTCTTGCTTCCGCCCATAACCAGCATGGCTGAACGGCACTCCCTCGGTCCGTGATACTCAAATGCCTCAGTGGCTGAGTGACCGCCATTACAATGGATCAGTGCGATCTTCCTTACGGCATCGGAGACCTCTGCACCAACCACCTCGGCTATTCTGGCATTAATAGAGGCGCTCGCCGCGACGCAGCCATCTGCAGGAGCTTCACCTTTGACGACGGCTTCAGCAAATGATTTGCAGCCCGGAAAGGCGCATCCTCCGCAGTTCGCCCCAGGCAGTAGAGAATCGATCTTCTCCACCATCGGATCGGTGGGGACCGCCAGTTTCCTGGCTGCGAAGGCCAGTCCCAGACCCAGCAGGAGTCCCATTGAACCAAGGATCAGGACCGGGTTTACAACGGCACCGGCAATGTCAGTCTGAGTCGCAAGCGAAGCTAGCATGATCACAGCGGTTCCCATGCTAACCTCCCAGCCCGGCGAAGCCGAAGAAAGCGATTGACATCACTCCCGCAATGAGAAAAGCCACAGGCTTTCCTTTCATTGCTGGTGGAACATCAGCCATCTCCAGCCTCTGGCGAAGTCCGGCCATAAGTATCAGCGCCAGTGTGAAGCCGATCCCGGCCGCAATTGCATTCACCAGTGAATATCCTAGGCTGTACTTCTCGTTGATATTCAGCACGGCAACACCGAGGATCGCGCAGTTTGTGGTAATGAGCGGCAGGAATATCCCCAATGCCCTGTAGAGGGCCGGGCTGAACTTCTGCAGTATCATCTCCACGAACTGGACCAGAGAAGCGATTATCAGAATGAAGGCTATCGTCTTCAGGTATGCCAGATCCATTGGAACGAGAAGCAGGTGATAGACCGCCCAGGAACCCAGGGTGGCCAGAGTCATGACAAAGATGACCGCAGCTCCCATGCCAATGGCGGAGTCAAGCTGCTTCGAGACACCGAGGAAGGGGCAGATGCCCAGGAATCGGGAGAGAACGAAATTATTCACGAAGATGGCGGCGATGATGATGGCCATCATCTTGCCAATATCGAAGCCCGATCCTCCGCCTTCGGGGGCGGCCAGTGCAGTCGAAAGAAGCAGTGAAGCGTTCATCGTCCGCCTCCCTTCCGATTCTCAAGCACATTGAAGAAACCAAGTATGAAGGCAAGCAGTATGAAAGCGCCCGGTGAGAGTATCGCGATAAGCAGCGGCTGGCTGGAATATGACTGACCAAGGACACTCATGTTCAGCCAGGTACCATTGCCTAGAAGCTCCCTGAAGGAGGCCAGGATCACCATCGCCAGCGTAAAGCCTGCACCCATGCCGATACCGTCTGCAAGTGAACTGAGAACCGGGTTCCTGTTGGCAAATCCCTCGGCTCTCCCAAGGATGATGCAGTTCACGACGATCAGTGGAATGAATATCCCCAGACTCTTGTGGAGATCGGGGAGGTAGGCGTTCATCACCATGTCCACCAGCGTAACGAAGGTGGCAATAATGACGATATAGCATGGAATCCTCACCTTGGAGGGTATCAGGTTGCGGAAGAGCGAAACGAGGAAGTTGGAGCAAACAAGCACGAATGTCGCCGCAGCTCCCATTCCCAGTGCATTCTCGACTGACGTCGTCACAGCAAGGAAGGGACACATACCGAGTGCCAGCTTGAATACCGGGTTCTCCCGGTAGATGCCGTTGGAAAGATCCTTTGCGAGGCTCATAGCGAACCCCCTTCCGATACTGCCCCGACATCAGGAGTCTCCTCCATTGTCGAGTCTGATGCTGCAGGTGCCTCCTCAATGGACTCGTCCTGCTCGGGGGGTGGATCAACCTGCCAGCCCACCATCCCCGCGTCGTCGAAGAGACCGGCTGATTCCATGGCCTCCAGACCCTCCCGGATCGAGTTCACCACAGCCCTGGATGTTATCGTACATCCCGTCATGGAGTCGATACGTCCGCCATCCTTGGTCAGCATGCAATCGGGTGCATCGAGTCCGTCAAGGTGCGTGATCAGTCTGGCAGGCTGCTCGATATTGGCGCCAAGACCAGGCGTTTCAGACTGATAAAGAATGGTCGTCCCGGCTATGATGCCGTCGCTGTCGACGGCGACCATCGTCTGGATGGTGCTGGAGTAGCCCTTTCCGTAGGCTACGAAGACAA
This sequence comes from Candidatus Fermentibacteraceae bacterium, assembly GCA_029932015.1. Lineage (GTDB taxonomy): Bacteria > Fermentibacterota > Fermentibacteria > Fermentibacterales > JCC-6 > JAOZQW01. The sequence continues at coordinate 3,403 of JAOZQW010000111.1, read as the reverse complement.
AACCGATTCCCTCCGGATGCGCATCGTTCGTTACCCTGACTACACTGAGCAGTTCATCGGCTGATGCATACGGATTCTCCAGCCCCTCAACTGCGATCGAATCGAATGCCGGACTGTCCCCATCCTGGACAAGGTTCAGGGCCACCCGTGACATCGCCTCCTGTTTGGCCATCTCCTGCTGCACCGCGATGATGGGTGCCGTCTGGCTGTTCACAAGGCCAAGTGCTACGGCGGCGATGAGGGCAACGAGCATGAGAACCACTCCGAGTTTGATCATCTCACCCATTGCTCTTCACCTCCCCGAAAACCTTGGGTTTGGTAAATCTGTCGATGAGAGGAGTAACCAGATTCATCAGCAGTATTGAGTAGGAGCATCCCTCTGGATAACCGCCCCATCTCCTGATGATCATCGTGATCAGGCCGGCCCCTATGCCGAAGATGATCCTACCCTTCGGCGTGACCGGGGTTGTCACCATATCCGAGACCATGAAGAAGCCGCCAAGAACGACACCGCCTGCGAGAACATGGAATAGCGGGTCGCCGTCGAACCAGCCGCTGCCTCCGAATATCCAGGCAAAGACAGCAACTGCGCCAAGGTAGCTCAGGGGAAGTCTTGGCTCCAGCACTCCCCGTGCAAAGAGGTAGACAGCACCTATGAGAAGAAGGAGTACGGAGGTCTCACCGATGCATCCTCCCCGCCTTCCGAGGAAGAGATTGGCGTATGTACCGCTGGAGGAGAGGGCTGAACGGGTACTGACTGCTCTCGCCTCGAGTTCAGCTGCCACTTCTGTTTCACCCTCTGCAAGCGCCGTCCTGGAACTCTCATCGAGGTCAAAAGTCTGTTTCAGTACATTGAGCGGAGTTGCACCCGAGATCGCATCCGCACCCGGCAGGATGGCCAGTTCCTCCTGGACTATCGCATTGGTATCCCAGCCGCAGTCCTCACCGGTCCTCCAGGACTCGGGGGCCGCCCATCCTGCTGTCATGAGGATAGGAAAACTGGCCATTAGGAAAGCTCTGCCCAGAAGAGCAGGATTGACGATATTGTGTCCGAGTCCACCGAATGCCTGTTTGCCGACGGCAATTGCGAATGCTGATCCCAGCACAGGCAGCCACCATGGTACTCCGGGCGGTACATTGTAGGCAAGCAGAATACCGGTTACAACTGCGCTTCCGTCAAAGGCGAACGATACCGGTCTTTTCATGAACTTCAGGCAGATGTATTCCACGCCCACAGCTGTGGCAGTACTCAGCGCGACAAGCAGCAGGGCGCCTGGACCAAAGAACCATGTCGCTGCCGCTAGAGCCGGCAGAAGGGCAATGACAACATCGAACATTATCTTCCGCGTGGTCTGCGGAGACCCTACATGGGGAGATATGGCCAGCTCGAATCTTCTTGTCTGAGCCATTTATGCCTCCTTCCCCGTGCCCATGGCGCGGATGGCGTCCTGGGCTCTCTTGATGTAGTGAACCAGATATCTTCCCGAGGGACAGACATAACTGCAAGTCCCGCAGGCCATGCAGTTCAGAGCCCCGAAATCTCGAGCGATCGTCCATCTCTCATACTCGGCTGCAGTGGCGATGATGCTCGGTGTAAGCCGGATTGGACAGACATCAACGCATTTGCCGCATCGAATGCATGGTCCCTCAGAGACTTCCCTGACTTCACCAGGTTCAAGGGCCAGCACACCGCTTGTTCCTTTGGTTACCGGAACACCATCGGTGAAGAGTGCCATGCCCATCATCGGACCACCGCTGATAAGCCTCTCCACGTCCCCCGAATAGCCGCCTGCAGCTTCTATCAGGTCTGAGAATGGAGTGCCGACGCAGGCTTCAAAATTACCCGGGGACGCGACTCCGAGACCTGTAACGGTCACTATCCTTCTCATGGAAGGCATTCCATCACGAACCGCGCATGCGACCGCAGCAGCAGTTCCGACATTCTGAACCACTACTCCAACGTCCATGGGCAGCCCCCCGGCGGGAACCTCTCTGCCGACGGTCGCATCTATAAGCTGCTTCTCCGCACCCTGAGGGTAGCTGACCTTCAGCGGAACAACGGAAACACCCATGGATTCCAGCAGCTCAATGGCATCAGGCTTGTTAACCTCAATACCGATCATGCATCTCTCGACACCCAGGGCATACGCAAGCATCTCCATGCCCAGAATCATGTCTGAGGGATTCTCCAGCATCAGCCTGTGGTCAGCAGTCAGATATGGCTCACACTCGACACCGTTGATTATGAGTGTGTCTATCGTCTTATCCGGTGGAGGTGAGAGTTTGACATATGTCGGGAAGCTGGCGCCGCCCATCCCGCAGACTCCAGCCTGCTTGATCCTGTCGATGATCTCCGCCGGGGAATGGGATGCATGATCAGACCATGGTTCGAAGACACATCCTCCATCCTCGGATTCGGTCTCTATGACCACTGCCGGTCCGCTCCTGCGGTGAGGCATGGGAAGATCCTTGATATCCTTGACCGTTCCATTCACCGGTGAGTGCGTAGGCAGACTGATGAAACCGTTCTGGGCACCTATCTCCTGTCCTCTTACAACTCTATCACCTTTGGTGACCACCGGTTTGGAGGGGGCACCGAGATGCTGGCAGAGAGGTACGGTTACTACCTCAGGAGCAGGAAGTCTGACGATCGGACTTCCACTTGAGAGATCCTTATGTCCCGGAGGGTGGGTCCCTCCTCTGAAAGTACTGGGCTTGGTCATACATCTCCTCGTTCACTTGCTTCCGGCAGAACCCCTGAGTACCGGGGAGATCAGTTCTTGAGAAGCCTGTCGAGCTCCTCCTTGAATTGTGATACATCTTTGAATTGTCTGTACACGCTCGCAAACCTGACATAGGCAACCTGATCCAGTTCATGAAGGAGCTGCATTACAGTCTCCCCAATGAATGTGACCGTGACCTCGTCAGGAAACTCGTCAGTCATTCGCTGGATTACCCGGTCCACCGCATCACGAATATCCTGGGCGGAAACCGGTCGCTTTTCGCAGGCTCTGCCAATTCCGCGTTCGAGCTTATTGCGGTCGAATGGCTCCCTTCTGCCGTCGTTCTTGACGACGACGGGGAAGGACCGCTCTACATATTCATAGGTAGTAAAGCGATTCCCGCATTCGGCGCACTCGCGCCTCCTGCGTGTTGCCTCACCCTCCTTGGCAGTTCGCGAATCGATGACCCTGTCATCCATGCTTCCGCACCGGGGACACTTCATTCCGCTTCTCCCGGTAAGCCCGTCGAATTCATATTCCAGTTCCGCGAGGGACAGACACCGCTACAATCAGCGGAATAATAGTAAAAATCCTTGACGAAGAACACCGTATCCAATAGAATCACCGGGCTTCGATGGTGGGAGTAGTTCAGTTGGTAGAGCCCCTGATTGTGGTTCAGG
>JAOZQW010000424.1 GCA_029932015.1 Candidatus Fermentibacteraceae bacterium | reverse complement strand
CGCTGCTCCACCAGCAGTTCTCTCCGGACATGTCAAGTCCGGTGAACCAGCCCTCAGGAGCGGGAACACCGCTCCAGCAGTAAATGCTGCCGCTGGTATCGGCCGCGGCAAGCCTCCATGTACCGTCATCCTCAGGGTCCCAGAGAAGTGGTCTGCCTATTGGATTGTCCCCGATAGCAACCGGGAAGATACCCTGCTGTGACCCGGAGGCGTCGAAGCGGCATATCCGTCCGTCATCGGTAGCCGCAAGTACAAATCCGCTCCCACCAGTACCACTGGAGGATCCGGTCAATCCTGTAGAAAGCGTATCGAGCTCCATCAGAACAGGCCAGTCAGTAAGCGTAGAACCGGAGGGGCCAACTGCGCTCAGGCCGACGCCGGAGCTGACAATGATATCAAGCCTGCCGTTTCTGTCCGGATCTGCCAGGAAAGGGGAGCTGAGCGGTCCCATTCGCACATCTGCTGGAAATCCGGGCATAAGGCTGCCGTTCGTCTCGTAAGCATAGACAGATGACCCGTTAACCGATATCACATCCGGAGAACCGTTCCTGTCGATATCAGCTGATATGGGCTGCCCCATAAGTTCGCTCCCCGGAGAGACCGGCCATCCGGCAAAGGATTCTCCTGACAACCGCCAGAGATAGAGCCTTCCATCCATTGTCGCGGCTATGATACCGGGTTCATCCTCATCGGGAAGGACAGCAAGACCGATGACCGGAGCCTGAACCGGCTTCGGCCAGCCGGACATCTGCGAACCGTCTGCATCGAACAGATTAACTCTCTCCATATCATCGGCTACAGCTATCACACCGAGCCTGGAACTCACAAGGCAGGCAACACCTTCAGCGTTCCCCGGAAGTAAAACCGGCCAGCCGTCAGGCTCGCTCCAGTCTGTATCTCTAAGATGTACCTCGCCATCCATCTCGCACACCAGGAGCAGGTCCTTGCCGGGGCCAGGTCTGCCGATGGCAGGGGGGGCAGTAACACCAATGCCCAGTGGGAGAGGTCCGGTTCCGTCAGCTCTCCAGCCCCTCGTGTAGCCGGTCTGTGTGGAGGTAACCAGGAGGTCGCCATCCTGATCGGCGCTGCTCCAGATCAGTGTCTCCCATTTCAGCGGATCCGTCATGATTGGCCATCCGTCGCAGAGACCTGTTCTCGATATCGCAACGGTCATGCTGTTGGCTATTCCATCGAGAACATCGACGGTCAGAAAAGTTCCTCCGCCCCAGCTGGCATCACTGGATGGCTCTGATGCAGGATCAAATTGCCATGCGTAGCCGCCACTGAACCACGGGTCGTACTGACTTCCCTCATAACCGTAGATATCCGGCAGAGAGTAATCGAAATCCTGGATCCCATCAGCTTCCTCGAGGTCGACACCTTTATGGGCAGGATCAACATTGACCATGTTTAAAGCAACAAAATCTCCCAATCTTGTCCTGTCAATATGCCAGATAAGTATACCCGAGCCGGCAAGTCCCCAGTCCCGCTCATGCGTCCCGAATGATCCGTTGCCGTCAGGGTCTCGCTGACGATTCTCAATCAGAAGGTATTCAGTGCTGCTCAGAGGGACTTTCAGAACAGCCTCATCCACTGTCACAGTGAATTCCCCCTCGTCCGGCACCTCGATGACATCGACCCAGTTCAGATAGACCTTCGACCAGGCACAGGGTGCTGAGGGCCAGAAACCGCTCATCATCCACTGGCCATAGCCCATGAGACCCCAGCCGCCAATTCCGACATGCCCTGTCATTGTGTCGTATAGGTCGGGGAGACCGAGCTGATGTCCGAATTCATGGCATATCGTCCCGAGAACACCGAGACCGAAACCGTCCTGTGATTCCTGTTCGGGAACGATACAGCCCTCTCTGATGAAAACCCCGTCGGAAGTTGGGATTCCCTGGTAATTGAAACCGGCTCCGGGAAGGTAGTAGATGAGATCGGTCAGAGTCAGGAAGACCA
>JAOZQW010000423.1 GCA_029932015.1 Candidatus Fermentibacteraceae bacterium | reverse complement strand
ATCTCGGGGCATAAGGCGCTCTCCTTCAGCAATAGCATCATAAGACGAATAGCGTGCAGTACAGCCGCCGCCGGAAAAGGAATATACTGCCCCGAGGTCCTGATGCTGCAGCACCACCTCTTTGACTAATGCGCTCCTGCGATTATCTTGACGCAATCAGTCATATCCATCTTGAGTATCAACCGATAAGCGAGGTTTCTGAGCCTCCTGAACGGAAGGTCCGGGAATAGTGGAATGCCCCAAGTGCCAGCATCAGCAGCCTGACACTAATACAGAGTGTATCAGATGCGGCTTGATATTCAACAGGTACAGACTCAATCCCCGACCGGCTTCAGAGAAGAAGGCAGAGCCGACTGAGAGCCTGTTCCGCAGGGTACTTGATTACATCCTTTTCATCAAGCCGGAGGGCAGCAGGATAGCGCTGCATTTCCGGATCGCCCTCCTTCTCTTCCTGTTCATGTGGAGCTGGTGGTTCATACTGACCCCTATTGAGAGCAACTATGCGGGGCGTTCATTCATGCATCTGGTGAATCTTCCCTTCCACGAGGCCGGTCATGTTCTCACCAGATTCTTCGGAGCCTTCATCTGCTCCCTTTCAGGCAGTCTCGGTCAGCTCCTGATGCCATTGATATGTATGGGTGTCCTCATGATAAAGACGAGGGATAATTTTGGTGCTTCCGTGGCGCTGTGGTGGCTCGGTGAAAGCTTCATCGATCTGGCTCCATACATCAATGATGCAAGGTCACTGACACTGCCTCTCCTCGGGGGGAATACCGGGCATTCATCCCCCTTCGGTTTCCATGACTGGCAGTTCATTCTGGTTAAAGCGGGACTGATACGTCACGATCACCTGATCGCCGGTCTGGCCAAGACTGTCGGTTCCATCTTCATGATCGCGGCGCTGGCCTGGGGCGGGACTATCCTCTACAGGCAGTTCAGACGCATCGGCGGATGAGCCCTGAACTGGTTATATTCAAGTAGTGAGGTTGAAAGCGAATGGTGAGCCGGGTAGGAGAGGGACACAAATGAGAAGGCATCTGCCCATATCAGTACTGATGCTGCTGGTATCGGCTCTCATCTGTGGCACAATCTCGGCTGATCCCCCGGCCGGTTACTACGATCCCGCCTCCGGTCTGACAGGTGTGCAGCTCCAGGCCGCTCTTCACAATATCATCGACAACCACACTTCCATCAGCTACAGCGCCATCTGGGATGCGTTTCCTTATACTGACAAGAAGCCCAACGGGAAGGTCTGGGACATGTACTCGGACATCCCGGGAGGAACCCCTCCCTACGAATACGATTTTGGGGATCATGGAGGTTCTGCGAGCGGGGAAGGTGATGGTTTCAACAGAGAGCACTCCTGGCCCAGCAGCTGGTTCGGTGGCTCAGTCTCTCCCATGTACACCGATCTCTTCCACATAGTGCCTACAGACATCTATGTGAACAACAGGCGAGGCAGCTACGCATACGGGGATGTGAGCTACCCATCCTGGGTTTCAGAGAACGGAAGCAGGCTGGGCTCCTGCGTGACCCCAGGATATTCCGGGGTCGCCTTCGAACCGAGGGATGAATACAAGGGAGACTTTGCCAGGAATTACTTCTACATGTCAACCAGGTATTACAGTGAGGATGGCGGCTGGCCTGCAAGTAGTATGACTGATGGCGCGGAACTGCGTGCATGGGCTGTCGATATGCTGATGGACTGGCATGCACAGGATCCCGTCAGCGACAAGGAGCTGGACAGGAACGAGGCGGTCTACGGAATACAGCACAACCGGAATCCCTTCATCGATCACCCGGAATACGTCTATCTCATTTATGACCCGACAGGTATGGAGGAGGGTGACCTTCCCGCGGTGATACTCCTGACCGGTTTCCCGAATCCCTTCAGCTCCAGCACGACGGTTGCCTTCGAAACAGCAGAGCCGGCTGAGGTTCTGCTCCATATCCTGGATGTGTC
>JAOZQW010000110.1 GCA_029932015.1 Candidatus Fermentibacteraceae bacterium | reverse complement strand
ATGGCAGTACATCTTCCCCGCGACAGGTCCATCAGTTGATCCTGAATCCGGAGAAGTACGCAGGCATCACCAGCATTCAAGTGCCGTTCAGAGGACTATGCACAAGGCGGTGAAACAGGCTCGAATTCAGAAACATGCGACTGTTCACACTCTTCGCCATTCCTTCGCGACACATCTTCTAATGGCGGGGGTTGATCTATGCGAGATACAGGAACTGCTGGGACATAAGAGCCTTGAGACCACAAGGATCTATCTGCATGTGATGAAGGGGATGAAGCACTCTGTTGAAAGTCCTCTCGATCTACTTACCCGCAGGGCAACCTGACGGTATTTCTCGATAGAGGGTGCATGCTTCTTCTTTCTGCATGAAACGGTTTCAGGCCTTCTGCGGAACCGAACGGGATGGACGGTGCTTCTTCCCGTGCCGGAGGCAATAGCGGTATATTCGTCAGTAAGGTAATTCGGGTGGAAGGATTGGAATGAGTCCCAGATTCAGGTTTGTGCTTCTTATCTCTGTTTTGGTGCTTGGTCTGCTGTCGTGCGGTGAATCAGACGGACCGCTTGAGGCATCCGATCCACCTGCGCCGTCGATCCTGACCGCGACTGTATCGGGGACAGATGCATCATCCCGACAGACTGGATCTGCAGTCATACTTCCCCGCAGTACCGGAACTGGTGCAGCAAGCGTTCTTGTCACATGGACAGCATGTCCGGATGAGGATTTTGCATGGTACACCCTCTATCGGTCCGGGAATCCTGACATCAGCTCAAATCCTTCGGCGGCGGATACCAGTATCATATTTCCTGGGTCTTCAGATACCTCCTGGACAGACAACAGCGTAGCCTCAGGAGGGACTTTCTACTACGCCCTGCGGACAACAGATACGGAAGATCTTGTCTCCTGGAGCAACGAAGAATCGGTTGATGTACCGCAGGATCCTCCTCCGACCCCTTCTGCAGTAACGGCTGCTTCAACTGGTGATGATACCTGGGCTCAGGTGACCGTCGACTGGGATGCCTGTCCCGATGCGGATTTTCATTCATACAGGCTCTACAGGTCCAGTTCTCCAGACATAGCCGGAGATCCCTCTTCTGCCGAACTGCTCTGCACATTTGAGTCAGCAGGGGAGAGTATCTACGAGGACAACGATGTTATTGGTGATGAGACCCTGTACTACGCCGTGTTGACCGAGGACCTGAGTCAGCAGAGTTCATGGAGCAACGAGGCTGTAGTGACCACTCCCGCGATCACTCCCGTATTGACTGTCTTTTTTATCGATCCCAGCTATTCGAGCCATTATTCAGGTGATGCCATTCTGCTTCGAACACCTTTGAACGATTACTACCTCATCGACGGTGGTGACAGGTCGGGCAGCTGGAGTCTGGGGGAGTACCGGATACTCCCGCTTCTCGACAGCCTGGGCGTCAGGGAGCTGGAGGGCATTGTCGGTACACATCCGCATGCCGATCATATCGGCGGCCTGATAGCAGTTCTTGAAACCATACCTGTTGGGACCGTCTGGGACTCAGGTTACGAGCACACTACGCAGACCTATCAGGATTATCTCGAGGCTATTGAACAGAACGGATCTGACTACGTTACTCCAAGGCGCGGAGACCTCCTTGACTGGGGTGATGAACTCACGGTTGAGTGCCTTCATCCGGTTGATCCCCTCGCAGCCGGTGATCCGAATAACGCATCTGTTACACTCAGGATAACTTACGATGATATCTCGTTCCTTTTCACTGGAGACCTGGAGACCGATGGGGGGGAGGAGATCATCCTCTTGGCGCTGGCGCAGGGCTACATTGATGACATCTCGGCGCAGGTCCTGAAGGTCGGACATCATGGTTCGAGCACCTCAACATCAGTCGAATGGCTACAGGCCGTTCAGCCGGATCATGCGGCAATTGAGGTCGGGATCGGCAACAGCTATGGTCATCCGCATTCAGAGGTGCTGAACAGACTTGAGAGCTTCGACATCGATACCTACAGGACCGATCTGGATGGTACATTCATCATGACGACAGATGGCTCGGAGATCACTGTTCACCTCTAGAGCTGAGTTTATTTGCCGTACAATCTCGTTGACTTTCAGGCCCTGATTGACCATTGTCCAATGCACTTTGTAACAGGCGTCGTTCGCGTCTGACGTTAATCAACAGGTCGGGAGGTTTCCAGTGAGTGAGAGCAGAAACTACCCCTTCCCCGAAATGAACCATGATATCTGCAAGGGCTGCGGTCTGTGTGTTCTCGCATGCCCGAAGGATGTTCTGGTTATTTCGGAGAAACTCAATTCGAAGGGGTTCCATTATTCGGTCTACACCGGTGAGGGATGTATCGGGTGCGGCAACTGCTTCTACGGATGCCCTGAACCCAGTGCCGTCACCGTCTATATGAAGGATTACGTTCCCGGGGAGGTGAGCTGATGGCAAGGAAGCTGATGAAGGGCAACCACGCCTCCATCTATGGCGCCCTGCTTGCCGGATGCGAGGCATACTACGGTTACCCTATCACACCGGCCAGTGAAATCGCTGAGGCTGCTTCGACCTACTTCCCGAAGCTGGGCAGGACCTTCCTCCAGGCTGAGAGCGAAGTCGCGGCAATGAACATGGTGTACGGTGCGGCCGGCTGCGGCCTGAGGGTCATGACCGCCAGTTCCGGACCCGGGATCAGTCTCAAGCAGGAGGCGATCTCCTACGCTGCCGGAGCTGAACTTCCCTGTGTGATAGTCGATATTGTCAGAGGTGGACCCGGACTCGGGAACATCGGTCCCGAGCAGAGCGATTACAATCAGGTTGTGAAGGGTGGAGGGCATGGTAATTACCGCTGCCTGGTCCTGGCCCCTGCGTCCTGTCAGGAGATGTGCGATCTGACGATGCTGGCCTTCGAGCTGTCAGACAGATACAGGCTGCCCGCATATGTTCTGTCTGATGGAGTCATCGGTCAGATGATGGAGGCAGTGGAACTCCCCGAGCCAGTGATGGAGTTCCCGGACAAGAGCGACTGGGCGGTCAAGGGTACTTCTGACAGCAAGAACCTCATCAACTCCATCTACCTTGATCATGATGAACTGGAGGAGTGGAATCGGCATCTCCAGGACAAGTACCGGGAGATAGCGAGGAATGAGGTTAGGGTAGAAGAGTACATGCTCGAAGATGCCGAGTATGTGGCGATAGGCTATGGATGCGCCAGCAGGGTTATCCGCTCGGTTGTTGACCTCGCCAGAGCGAAGGGGATCAAACTCGGCATGCTCCGCCCGATCACTCTCTTTCCCTTCCCCACAAAGGTGATCGCATCACTCCCAGACAGGGGTGTTAAAGGAATACTTACAGTGGAAATGTCCAACGGTCAGTTGGTTGATGATGTGAACCTGGCGCTCTGCGGCAAGATGAAATCCGATTTCTACGGTCGCATGGGTGGCAATGTTCCTTCAGAGATGGAGATCCTCGAGAAGATCTCCCAGCTTTACGGGGTGTGATCAGTATGGCAAGGAAGACAGTACTGAGGGAGCCTGATGGTTTCCTTAAGGTTTACAAGCACAAGCCGGGAGCCGAGAAGAACAGGACGCATTACTGTCCCGGATGCGGTCACGGTATTCTCCACAAGCTGATTGCAGAAGCACTTGAAGACCTGGATATCGTTGATGATACGATAATGATGAGTCCTGTCGGGTGCAGCGTCTTCGTCTACTACTACTTCGATACAGGACACTTCCAGGTTGCTCACGGCAGAGCGCCTGCGGTCGCCACAGCAGTCTCCAGGGCGAATCCAGACTCAGTGGTAATCAGTTATCAGGGTGACGGGGATCTGGCCGCCATCGGAGGAAACAACATTCTACAGGCTGCCAACCGCGGTGAGAACATCGTGGTCTTCTTCGTTAACAACGCTATCTACGGGATGACCGGCGGTCAGATGGCCCCCACGACCCTTCCGGGACAGAAGACCACCACAACTCCATACGGCAGAGACCCTAAGACGGATGGCTACCCCATCAAGGTGTCGGAGCTCATCAGCCAGCTCACCGCTCCGGTCTATGTGACCCGTACATCCCTCCATGATGCTGCAAATACGCGGAAGACCAGAGCGGCAGTCCGCAAGGCACTCCAGAACACCAGAGACAAGAAGGGCTTCTCCTTCGTCGAGGTTCTCTGCATGTGCCCTACGCAGTGGAAGACCAAACCCATCGATGGACCTCAGTGGATAATAGACAACATGCTGGATGTATTCCCTCTTGGGGTCTATAAGGACATCACAGAGGATGCGCCATTAACCGTTAGACCGACTCCAGTCCATGACTCGGACAGTGTGAAGAAGGCTCTCGACTATAAGGAGTCGAAGGCGGAACTCACGAGGTTGGATGTACCGGAACTCTTCAGGAAGACATCCCTCAGAGTATCCGGTTTCGGAGGACAGGGGATCATGTCCACCGGTATCGCGCTTGCGCATCTGGGCATGGAGTACGGCTACAATGTCAGCTGGCTTCCTTCCTACGGACCTGAGATGCGTGGTGGAACAGCAAACTGCTCAGTCAAGATCCAGGATGGTTCGATTGGCGCTTCCGAGGCCACAGAGCCCAACATCATCATCGCGATGAACCAGCCGAGTCTTGAGAAGTTCGAGAAGATCATGCAGACTGGTGGCGCGCTACTTTACAACAGTACACTCATCGACATCGAGCCTTCCCGGGATGATGTGAAGGTTTATCCCGTGCCGATCACCGGTATGGCGGATGAGCTTGGTGATACGCGAGTACAGAGCATGGTCAGTGTCGGAGCCTTTGCTGCGATAACCGGGCTTTTCGACCCGGCAGAGATAAACAGGCTCATGCCAGGGCTGTTCGCCGGCAAGCCGGAGAAAGTCATAAAGATGAACGAAAAGGCTATAATGGCCGGATATAATTACGTGAAGGAGCATTTCAGCTCCTGACGGAGCCAACTTACAGGGGCAGAGGGCGGCTTCCTTCAGGAAGCCGCCTGGCTCGTAGCTGTTTTCCTGACAGCTGAATGGTCAATGCCCCTTGATCGGGGGACCTCATGAAGAGAAATAGATTCCTTACTATCCTTCTGCTCATGATGGTATCCGGTACCGTCTTCGCATTTGGCTACGTGGATGCTCATGGTAACGGAAGCGGAATTCCTGGTTACAATGCTGTCTCGCTGGCCCTGGGAGGGGCCCGGGCCATAGGTTTTGGCGATGCTCTCTCTGTACTTACCAATCCTGCAGACATCTACCGCATTCCCGGAACATCCATTTCAATGTCAATCGGTCCAGCGGTTATCAGGGAAATGGTCGAGGATAGTCTGGGCAAGCATGACAGGACCTGGATGGCTCTTGGCAACCTCTCTGCAGCGCTCAAACTGCAGGTATCCCCCGAGTTTGCTGTTGCAGCTGGCGTGGCCAGGATATCGGATTTTTCATATGACGGCATCTATTACGACTATGACCAGGATCCCGGACCGGCGTACGGGCAGATAATCGAGGTCAGGGAGCTTAAAGTGACCGGCGGACTATATGAGTCAGCCGCAGGACTTGCGTGGAGACCTGCTACATGGTTGAATGTCGGTCTCTCCGGCGGACTGAGATTTGGCTCGGTATCCTTCGATTCGACTTTTACAGACAGGCGCGATCCTGAGAACGATACTCTTGTCTCCACATCCTTTGAAGAGTCAGACTTCTGCTGGCATGGAGGAGTTGTTCTGCCCCTGGGGCTCTCCAGGCTGGGATTGAGCTATGCCTCTGCAAGTGACCATTACGACGCAAGGATCGCCGGCGGAGCTCTGCTCTATACCAATGACTCCCGTCAGGGTGCCTTCGGCGCCGAAGTGGAGATGATCGATCCCGGTGATACCAATGCATTGCTCATAAGGGTACTTGGTCAATTCACACCCTCCACCAACTTCACTGTACGGGGGAGTCTATTCTTCGGTGACAGAGGAGACGAGATTGACAGGGAAGAACTGGGGATCGCGCTGGGCACAGGGATATCCTTCGGGAAACTAACCCTGAACGGCGGATTCAGCTGGTCATCTGTTGACAGGGAAGCTCTTGCATTCGGCTACGAGGCGCCTGAAGATATCAAGGATTCTCCGTCAATCGTATCCGTTGGACTGACCTGGAATCCCTGAGACTGACAGCTCAGAGCCAGGGCCTTACAGCAAGCCGGTAGTCTTGGATCTCCTCTTTGGAAAAGAACATCTCGATTTCCCGTATAGCTGCATCAACTGAATCAGAAGCATGTATCATGTTGTGTCCAGGTGAGGTAGCATAGTCACCTCTGATCGTCCCGGGGGCCGCATAAGCCGGGTCGGTATTGCCTGTCATTGTGCGTACAATGTGAACGGCATCATCGGATTCCAGCTGGAGTATCACGGAGGGACCGCTGCAGATGAAGCCGATGAGCTCACTGAAGAAGGATTTATCCCTGTGCTCACTGTAATGCTTGGTGGCTGTCTCATTAGAGATGGTCATCATCTTTAAAGCAGTTATTTTGAGACCGCGCTTTTCGAATCTTGAGATAAGGTCACCTACGAGTTCCCTCTGTACAGCATTGGGCTTTAATATTACTAGCGTCTTCTCCATGGGCGACCTCCATTCATCAGCATAATATATGCGTGAAAATTACTCTGCGGAATGTTCATCGCCTCCTGCAGCCGAAATTTGCACAGACAGTCTGGCATCGGTATCTTTCCTCAAACAGTTCTTGAGAAACATCAAAATGAAGGGACCCACCTCATGTCAGAAGCCGGGATGCCATCAGGTTCGGCAGCATCACCGCGGGGAGTATCCACTAAGTGGCTACTCATCTCTCTACTTCTATTAAGTACTTCCATCGTAATCGGTTACGGATTTCACGATGCTCTTAATCTCGGAAACGGAATTGATGCTGTTGGCATCAGGTCTGCTGCTCTTGGCGGTTGCAAGGTATTCGGGGCCGATGGACCAGTTGCTGTTCTACTCAATCCAGCCAGTCTGTCGAAAGTAGAGGGCTTCATGGTTTCAACCTCCGGTGCGATAGTTGCCTGGAGCGAGGCCATCATTGATTCGACATCCACGACAAAACGCGCCGGTACCGGATTCGGTACTGCTACAGGAGCCTTTGCATTTCGCGCTTCTCCCGCACTTGTATTTGCAGCAGGTGCATCCAAGGTCATGGACAACCAGTACGATGGCACACACTATCTTCCCAACGATCCCTCACATCCGGAAATTGACAGGGTCGAGATACTCACGGCCAGCGGTG
>JAOZQW010000422.1 GCA_029932015.1 Candidatus Fermentibacteraceae bacterium | reverse complement strand
AAATGGCGATGGCTCTCACCCGTTCTCCCCCCCCATCAGAACACAGAGAGGTCTAACATATTCCCCATCACCCTCACCGACTCCAAGAAGCAATCCATCATCGTCAGCAAGTGCAAGTCTCCCGAGCATCCCTGATCCAATCGGTCTCCCATGAGAGAGCTGTCTGCACTCCTCGGCATTCAGGCATATCGAGGGCATATCCCGAAGAGCAGAGAGCATTCCGATAAATGCTTCCGCCTCGTCTGGTTCGGCTGAAGCCTCGCTCACCGGGAGAGCACCTACCGAAGTCCTTCTGATGCTCGATGCGGCTCCACCGACTCCGAGCGCCATGCCGATATCCCTCGCTAGAGAACGAATATAAGTGCCTGAGCTTACAGTGACCGATAGACTGATGATGTCATCCTGGATGCCGTGTATGATCCATCTGTCAACTGTAACCTCCCTTGGAGGCAATTCGGGGGCGCTGCCTGCCCTTGCGAGCTTGTATGCCCTCCTGCCATCTATCCTGACAGCTGAGAACGCCGGTGGTATCTGACTGATAAGACCTGTGAACTGCTTGAGTGTACTCTGGAGGGATTCAGTGTCGAGTTCAGCAACTTGTTTTCGCTCCAGAACTTCACCGGTCATATCATCAGTATCAGTCGCTACACCGAGATGAATGCTGAAATCGTATGATTTTTCCTGTCCGGTGAGAAATCTGGAGAGCCTTGTGGCCCTGCCCAGAAGAACGATCAGCAGACCCGTCGCGTCTGGATCCAGTGTGCCTGCATGCCCGTACTTTCGATAACCCCATGCGGAGGCTACCTGTCCCGCCGCACGCCTTGATGTCGTTGCGACGGGTTTATCAAGTAGATAGACTGCCCCTGATGGCTTTAACAGGGAGAGGTCTATTTCAGATCCTCAATAAGATTGATGATCCTATCCCCCTGCTCCCCTGACACATCGTGTACGAAGGAGAGTACCGGAACCGTTCGAAGATGTATCATTGAGGCAAGACTTCGCCTGATGTAGCCCGAAGCGGAGTCAACCGCCAAACAGGCTTCTTTCCTCTGTTCCTCCGTTCCGGAGGTTTCGAAAAAGACACTTGCATGAGATCCATCCCGCGAGATCTTTACTCTCGATATGGAGACCTGTTCGAGTCTTGGATCTGAAGTACTCCGGGTGAGCAGTTCAGAGAGAGCCTCTCTTATGTCACCCGAGATCCTTTTTCTTCTTCGTTCATCCATAAAGATCCCTCCCCACTAAAGCTCTCTGGCTATTGAGACTATCTCGAAGCACTCTATGATGTCCCCAACCTTGATATCGTTATATCCAGCAAGTCCAATTCCGCACTCGAAACCGGATTTCATCTCTCTTCTGTCCTCCTTGAAATGCTTCAGGGAGCTTACCTTGCCGGCCCAAAGATCAACGCCGTCCCGAACAAGACGTACAGATGCGTTCCTGCGAATCAGACCAGCGACCACATAGCATCCACCAATGTTACCCACACCGGGTACCTTGAATATCTCCCGTATCTCGGCAGAGCCAAGGAACTCTTCCTTTTCCTCCGGCTTGAGCAAACCTGAAAGAGACTTTTTAATTGTCTCGCTTACCTGGTGGATGACACTGAATGTGGCTATCTCCACATCCTTGTCTTCGGCTTCCTGTCTGGCTCTGGTATCCGGTCTCACCCTGAATCCGATGATGACGGCATTAGAGGCTGCAGCCAGGTTGACATCGTTACCGGATATACCTCCCGCACCGCTCCTGATGACATTGACCGAAACCTCATCATTACCGAGTTTTGTCAGCGAATCGACTATCGCTTCAGCCGTACCTTGAACATCTGCTTTGACGACAAGATTGAGAACACCCTCGGTTTCACCGGACTTCTGCCAGAAGTCCTCGAGTGACATGGCTCTGACTGAGTGAAGTTCCCTCTCCCGCTGCACAAGCTGGCGTCTGAGGCTGATCTCGCGAGCCTGAT
>JAOZQW010000421.1 GCA_029932015.1 Candidatus Fermentibacteraceae bacterium | reverse complement strand
GGTATTTCTTATTGGTGTGGGAAGAATGCAGGAGGAGCTGGCAACGAATCTAATCGAGGGTGGCAGTCGACTATCCAATGGCGATACTGGCCCTCATTGGTGTCAGGTGCTCAATCAGAGGTTTCTGGCATCACGGAGCAGGTCTGATGCTCGGTGAAGGCCGGATCCTTGTTGTTAAGACACATGCATTCGGCGATGCGATGCTCTGCACTCCGGCGGTGAGAGAGCTGATCGCCGAAGAGAGCGATCATAATGCTATCATCGTCCTCACAAGTAGCTCGGCTGAACCAGTCTGGAATCGTATGGATGGCATTGAAGAGGTCTTGAGCGCTCCGTTCCCTCCGAAGGATCTTACCGGCCGAATCAGGTTGCTGATATGGTCACAGGCCATCCGGCGCAGACTCAGAGGAATCTCGAGTAGTATAGTCCTGCAGGCAGATCCACGCGTGAGAAGATGGGTAAGATACCTTACCAAAGCCCCAATGCGCTCCTGCGGCAGCAGTCCTCTAGGATCATGGGAGGATGTGTTTCCCATGAAAAGCGGTGCATTTGCCGGAGAGGTATACGCGAAAGCTGCCGGAGTCGAACCTGAGGACTGGCGTCCTTCCTTCAGTATATTTGCGGAGGAAAGGGCATGGGCGAAGCATCTCCTGGATGGGAGGCGCTGCTTTGCTGTTGCTCCCGGTGGCGGATCCAATCCGAGGGATAATGTGCCTGAGAAGAGATGGCCGGCCGGAAGATATGCCGGGATAGTGAGTGCTCTGGACAGCAGCGGAATAATACCCGTGCTGATCGGCAGTTCCGGGGATACAGAAGCGGCGGCTGAGGCTATGCAGGGCACAGAAGACAGGTGCATTGATCTGACCGGCAGAGCTGACTGGGGAAGGACCGCTGCAGTGATGGAGTGCTGCGAGGGATTTCTGGGCGCTGACAGCGGTCCGGCACACCTTGCTATGGCAGTGTGTACCCCGGCGGTAGTAGTTTTTGGTCCAACTGATCCCGGAGCGCTCTACCCCCCCGGAGGTGTGATTGCGCTGAAGCCTGACCTGGAATGTGCACCATGCTATTCGAGCAGCATATTTCCAGGTTGCACAAGGGGTGAAGCAGTTTGTACAGAAACCATCAGTCTTGAAGAAGCATGGAAAGCAGTGAGTAGGATAATTCATGAAGATAACAGCAGTTAACCCCCCATTCCTGAAGAGCTACAGCAGGGGTCAGAGGAGTCCAGCCGTTACGAAAAGCGGTACTCTCTATTACCCTATCTGGCTTTCCTATGCAGTTGGCGCACTTGAGAACCAGGGACACTCGGTTGATCTTATCGATGCTCCGGCCGATGGTCTGACAGCTTCTGAAGTAAGATCGAGGATCGATGGATTCGACCCTGCGCTGATCGTTGTGGAGACGTCGACTCCATCTATCGATTCGGATGTCGAATTTGCTGATTCGCTATGTGTCGACAAAAGAACTGTTGTACTTGTAGGGACTCATCCTACAGCACTTCCTATCGAGACTTTAAACAAGGGTGAGTATTTTCATGGTATCGTATCGGGCGAGTACGAGAAACCTCTGATATCTCTTGCCCGGATACTCGATGAGGGAGCTGATCCCGCTGATGCACCAGGCCTCTATCTCAGAAGAGATGGAGACGAGCATCATTACACCGGTTCCTCAGGAATGATGGAGGATCTGGACTCTCTGCCGTTTGTCAGTTCAGTATACGCCAGGCATCTGGATGTAAGGAACTACAACAATCCCAATGCTCTCTATCCCCAGGTAATGATCATGGGGGGGCGGGGATGTCCTCATGGATGCACTTTCTGCGTCTTTCCCCAGACCCTTCAGGGAAGGGGCTTCAGGTGCAGGAGTGTTGAGAACATCGTGCAAGAGATGCTCTGGGTTCAGGAGAACCTCCCGGATGTAAGAGCTGTCTTCTTCGAGGATGATACCATTTCGGTTGACAGAGAGAGGCA
>JAOZQW010000109.1 GCA_029932015.1 Candidatus Fermentibacteraceae bacterium | reverse complement strand
TGATTCCGTCCTTCCCTTGCGAGATCAGACAATCTTGAATTTGGTGATCTTACCTGCAGTTCGGCCATGGATCTGGCGCGTCCCCTTAGATGCTCCCCCCGGCAGATCGCCAGCGAGGTCGTCAGCAGGATCTCCGGGGATATCCCCGGCATATCACATGTGAGTGTGGACGGCCCGGGTTTCATCAACATGACCTTTTCTCTCGATCACCTTGTCTCAACAGCCGGGACCCTGGCTGACGGCGGGCTCATGGCTCTGCTTCCCTCTCCCGGCGCGGGCAGAAGGGCTCTGGTCGAGTACGTCAGTTCCAATCCCACAGGTCCCCTTACTGTAGGTCACTGCAGGCAGGCTGTTCTTGGTGAATCGATCTCCAGGCTTCTGGAGAGGACCGGCTGGAGCGTCGACAGGGAGTACTATTTCAATGATGCAGGCAGACAGATGGAACTCCTTGGACGCTCACTCCAGGCAAGGTACAGCGAACTCACCGGAGGGACCGGAGGGATCCCCGAGGGGGGGTACAATGGCACTTACATACTCGACTGGGCTGCTTCCCTCATCGATTCTCATGGCCCCGGGCTGACCTGGGAGAAGGACTCCACTCTATTCCTCGAGTACTCAAGAGAAGCCGCCATGGTGATGATCAGAGAGGACCTGAGCCTTCTTGGTATTGAATTCAGCCGATTCTTCCGCGAGAGCGAACTTATACCGGAACCGGTTGAGGAGGCCATAAGACTGCTCGCTGATGTCAGGATCGATGACAGCAGTCTCGTTTACCCCGATCCCGATGGCTCCGGCAAGCTCTGGCTCCGGCTCACGGCTCTCGGCAGACCGGAGGACAGGGTCATTGTCAGGGACACAGGCACCTATACCTACAGAATACCTGACATCGCCTATCACATCGACAAATTCAGGCGCGGATATGACCTTCTGGTTGATATCTTCGGCTCGGATCATATCGATACCAGCAGGGATGTCACTACCGCACTCGGAGCTATCCTCGGGGAGGACGAGGTTGAGCGGAGGCTGAGGGTCGTCATCCATCAGTTCGTCACGCTTGTCAGGTCGGGCGAGAAGGTGAAAATGTCAACCAGAGCCGGCGATTTCATTACCCTGAAGAAGCTCGTCGAGGAGGTTGGTTCAACGGATGTTACGCGGTATCTCTTCCTGACGAGGAGAGCTGAGGCTCATATGGATTTTGACCTTGATCTCGCAAGGGAGCAGTCCACCGAAAACCCTGTCTATTACGTCCAGTACGCGCATGCCCGGATAAGTGGTATTCTCCGCGCGGCTGCGGAGGCGGGGCTGGGAGATCTCCCTGCAGACGCTGATCCCGCAGTCCTGCTGGATGGTGAGTACGAAAGGGAGCTTATGCGTCTGCTGGAGTCAATTCCCAACCGGACCTCAGACGCCGCCGAAGCACTCGAGCCTCACCGGATCACCGAACTGCTGGCTGAACTGGCGACTGGATTTCATCGTTTCTATCAGCATGAAAGGGTAGTCGATCCTTCTCATAGTCTGCTCTCCTCAGCCCGGCTCATGCTCTGCCGCGCATGCAGGAGATGTATCGCCGACCTGCTTGATGTACTCGGTGTGCAGGCACCGGACAGAATGTGATTAAATAAAGTACTTGACCCTGTAATTCGCTAACAGAATAGGAAATCTCATGGCACTTCTTGTGGTAGGCTCAGTAGCTCTTGATACACTCACAACACCTGCGGGGAAGGTGGAGGAGACGCTCGGCGGTTCCGCCATCTACTTCTCTCTAGGCGCCTGCTGCTTCGACACCGTGAGGATAGTCGGTGTCGTCGGACCGGACTATCCCATGTCCGAGAAACGCTTTCTCGCTGAAAGAGGCATCGATGTCAGGGGACTCACTACTGGTCAGGGTCCGACCTTCAGATGGGAAGGGGTCTATGGCCCGGATTTCGGGGACGCCAGGACCATCAGGACAGAACTCGGTGTCTTCGCGAGTTTTCAGCCGAAGCTCCCGGAGAGTTACGTATCCACCGAATGCGTCTTCCTTGCCAATATCGACCCGGCTCTCCAGCTGGATGTGCTTGAGCAGATAAACGATCCAAGGTGGGTTGCGGTGGACACGATGAACCTCTGGATCGATCAGCAGCGCGACAGCGTTCTGAAAGTGTTCAGCAAGGTGAACATCGTCTTCGTGAACGGTTCCGAGGCCAGACAGATATCCAGGAAGAAGAACCTCTTCGATGCAGCCTCCTTCATACTCGACCAGGGGCCGAAGTATGCGGTCATCAAGCTTGGTGCCGCCGGCGCGATGATCTTCGGCGGGGAAAAACCGTTCATCCTTCCGGCTTATCCTCTCGAGAAGGTCGTGGACCCCACAGGTGCAGGGGATACATTCGCTTCCGGAATGCTTGGCTACCTCGCAGGGTCCGACAGCGAACTCGACTTCGAAAGCATGAAGCGTGGACTTGCATACGGATCCGTCAATGCGAGCTATGCCGTAGAGGATTTCGGGGTCGAGCAGCTCCGCACGATGGACAGGAACAGTGTGGACCAGCGGCTTGAGTATTATCTCTCCACCAATCAGCTTGAAATGGGGCGTTGATGGGAGATACGACCGACTACCGCAGCAGCGGTGTTTCCATCGAGGAAGGCAACCGCTCCATAGATCTGATGAAGAAGTCAGTACGCAAGACATTCACACCTCGCGTGCTGTCTGATATAGGTCACTTCGGGGGGCTCTTCAGGGCGGATTTTCCGGGCCTTGTAGAGCCTGTTCTGGTTGCCAGCACCGATGGTGTGGGGACTAAACTCAAGGTCGCATCGATGACCGGCAGCTACGGGACGGTTGGCATGGACCTGGTGAACCATTGCGTGAACGATATCCTCGTCCAGGGCGCGGTTCCGCTGTTCTTCATGGATTACATCGCCTGCGGCAGACTGGACGCTTCCATAGCGGCCATGATAGTCGAAGGTCTTGCGGCAGCCTGCAGTGAGAACGGCTGCGCCCTCCTGGGCGGTGAGACCGCGGAGATGCCGGGCTTCTATTCCCCGGGCGATTACGATGTCGCCGGGACCATTGTCGGTGTTGTGGGCCACGATGCCATCATCGACGGTTCGGCCATTAGACCGGGGATGTCCATTATCGGACTCGCATCCAATGGACTGCACACAAATGGATACTCCCTCGCGAGAAAGGTCCTCTTTGAGATGCATGGGATGACGCCGGAGGATGTTCCGGCCGAACTTGGGTGTTCTATCGGCGAGGCCCTGCTCAAGGTCCACAGGAGCTACCTTGCTCAGGTAAGACCACTGCTGGATACGGGGCTTCTCAAAGGTATTGCACACATAACAGGCGGAGGTATCCCTGGAAATCTCTCCCGGATACTCCCTGGGGGCTGCGGTGCCTGTCTGCGAGCCGACTGGGATGTGCCGCCGATCTTCAGTCTGATACAGGACCTTGCAGGTATTGACGGCGCGGAGATGGCGAAAGCCTTCAACATGGGCGCGGGAATGCTGCTGGTGGTTGAGGAGGAGCAGGCGGGGCAGGTTCTCGAACTGCTCAGCGGAACAGGTGAGATAGCTTTCATCGCCGGTGAGATCACATCCAAAGGCTCCATCGCATACGCATGAGCATCAGTCTGATGCCGAAGCAGGGAGAGGGAAACCAATGGTGGAACCTGTTGTACTGATCATCCGCGATGGATGGGGATTGAGTACCCAATCGGCCGGAAATGCCGTAATGGCTGCCGATACACCCAATACCGACAGATTCAAGCGGGAGTATCCCTGGACGATCCTCGATGCCTCAGGGGTTCAGGTTGGCCTGCCTGAAGGCTATCAGGGCTCAAGCGAAGTCGGGCACCTGAATATCGGTGCGGGAAGGATCGTGACGCAGGAGCTTACCCGGATCAATGATGAACTCTGCTCGGGAGATGTGTGGAAAAGCAGCGTCTGGCGTGAGATCATCTCCCGCTGGCAGAGGAACGGAAGCACACTCCACCTCCTCGGACTCCTCCAGGATGAGGGTGTCCATGCCCATATCGATCACCTCCTCAAAATAATAAGCCATTCGCGAAGTGAATACCCCGACGGACGAATAGTCATACATCCCTTTCTTGATGGGCGCGATACCCCCCCAAGAAGCTGCAGCCGGTATCTTGATGAACTGACCGGGGCAATGACCCGGGCGGGTCGCTGTTCGATAGGCACGATCATGGGGCGTTACTACGGGATGGATCGATCCCGGGAGTGGAAGCTCACTGATACTGCTCTTAACTGCATCGTATTCGGCATGGGAAGGCATGCCGCCACCGCGCAGGATGCGGTCAGGGAATCGTATCTGAACGACCTGACGCCCGATGGGGTCGAGATGTTCGATGAGTATATCCCTCCATACTGCATAGGCGGTTTCCAGGGGATTGAGGACGGTGATGTAGTGCTTCATACCAATTACCGTCAGGACAGGGCCATCCAGCTTTCGAGGGCTTTCTCCAATGACGACTATCCCGGAGAGGTTCATGTCACTCCCAATGTGTATTATGCCGGTATGACCCGCTACTACGATGGATTCAGGAATTTTGTCATCCAGCCTATCGACTCCGATGGATCAATGAGCAACATTCTCGGCGAGGTCATCTCAGATGCAGGGCTGAAGCAGCTCCGTATTGCTGAGACCCAGAAATTCCGTCATGTGACCAGTTTCTTCAACGGCAAGTCAACGGTCCCCTTCCCTGGCGAGGACCAGGTGATGATACCCAGCCTTATCGAACCCTCCACATATGCCAGATATCCTGAGATGGAGGCGTTCACCGTAACGGACGAACTGCTTAGGAGGCTTGAGGACAATCCCTACAGCTTCATAGTGGTGAACTATGCCAATGGGGATATGGTCGGTCACACCGGTGATTTCGATGCCGCGAAGAAGGCCATTGAAACCGTGGATGAGTGCCTCGGGATACTGGTGGAGAGGCTGCTCTCGATCAACGCAAAGGTTCTGATCACATCGGACCACGGGAATGCGGACCAGATGCTGGAGGAGTCGACAGGCAAACCTCAGACAAGTCATTCACTTAATCCTGTTGAATTCATCTTCATAGCGGAGAATGCCGGTGAATACAGACTCAGACCCCGGGGAAATCTCTCGGATATCGCCCCGACCGTACTCGAGCTGCTCGGTCTTCCGGTTCCCCCGGAGATGACCGCACTGAGCCTGTTCGAGAATATGAGATCACATGGGAACCGATGATCTGGATAATCAGCGATGAGATCGCATAGGATCATCAGGTTGTCTGTCCACACTCTGAACTGCATTCGTAATACAGCGTCGGATCTCGGTCTATCAGGGCATCATGCTGGCTGAAGGGGCTCTTGTCGCTCTCTCCGGAGGAGTGGACTCTTCTCTCTCCCTGAGCCTGACCTCCGGGCGTTTCCCCGGGCGGACCAGAGCATGCTATCTCGATATGACCGGACGCGGAGCAGAACCTGCCGCCGTCAGCGTCTGTCAGTACCTGGGAATACCTCTGGAGGTCATCTCCGTAGCGGAGGTCTTTACTGAAGAAGTGGTATCAAGATCGGTCAGGATGGTCTCCATCGGACTGACCCCCAACCCATGCGCTCTATGCAACGCGAAGGTCAAACTGGGTATTCTTGCAGACAGGCTCGATAAGCGGGAGTCTCTCGTCACGGGGCACTACGTGATCAGTCCCTCGACAGGGTCAACGATACTCCGGGGTGCAGATCCAACCAAGGACCAGAGCTATTTCCTCTCACTCGTTCCATGGAGTGTACTCGGCAGATGCACTTTCCCTCTGGGTATAATGACGAAGGAGCAGGTCAGGAGAGATGCGGATACACTGGGTCTCCCATGCAGGAGAGGGGAGAGCATGGATCTCTGCTTCGACCTCTCCGATGCCGTACCGGACAGAGAGCCGGGGAGGATCGTCGGTCTGGATGGAACGGATTACGGCTCCCATGAGGGCCTTCATCATTACACGATCGGACAGCGGTCCCGTCTTGCCTCCCTCAGAGAGAGGATGTTCGTTGTAAGCAAGGATGTGAGATCATGCAGACTGATCATCGGCCGCAGGGAGGATCTCCTGAGCGACGGATGTCTCGTCGAGGAGATGAACTGGTTCTCTGGAGATGCCCCGGATCCGGGAGCTCAACTGTTCGCACAGACAAGATATCGGAGAAGGGCTGTCCATGCTTTTGTCGAGGAGACAGATGAAGGCCTGAAAGTGCACTTCAGCGAGCCCGAGGAGGCCGTTGCTCCAGGACAGGTTTGTGCTTTATATCTCAATAATAAAGAACTCCTTGGAGGAGGACTGATATCCTCCGTTCTCAGAAGGGAATCGCAATGACGGCCTCCGGGATCCTGCATGAGATAGAAGAATGGAAAGCCAGACGGAACGCGGTCATACTCGCTCACAGCTATCAGCCTCCTGTCATTCAGGATATGGCCGACTTCGTCGGTGATTCACTGGAACTCAGCAGGGAAGCCGCATCGGCGGATGAGGCGGTCATTCTCTTCTGCGGCGTGAGATTCATGGCGGAGACCGCACACATACTTGCGCCCCGGAAGACCGTACTATTTCCGGAACCCGCAGCCGGATGTCCGCTTGCCGACTGCATTGACGCTCCTTCGCTCAAAACCCTCCAGGAGATGCATCCTGATGCTCTGACGGTGCTGTACGTGAACTCACCGGCGGATGTGAAGGCCGAAAGCTACGCCTGCTGCACATCGGCAAATGCTCTGGAGGTCGTCCGCGGTATCCCGGGGGATGAGGTGATATTCGCCCCTGACAGAAATCTGGGAACATGGGTCTCCCGCCAGACCGACAAGAAGCTTCACATCTGGAACGGAGCGTGCAGGCCTCACTCGCAGGCGGACCTGGACGATCTAAAGAAGATACGGTCTGAATGGCCCGATGCGGTTATACTCGTCCATCCGGAGACACCTCCGCCAATGTGGGACCTTTCAGACGAAGTACTCGGGACCGGGGGGATGATCCGCTTTGTTGACCGCTCGGATGCCCGCAGGTTCATCATCGGCACGGAAGAGGGAATGGTCTATCGTCTCTCTACGCTGTTCCCTGACAGGGAATTCAGAGCGGCAGGAAAGATATTCTGCCCCAATATGAAGGTGACCACACCTGAAAAAGTACTGCGGTCGCTCAAGGACATGGGACCAGTCGTCAAGCTCGATGCTGATATCAGAGAAAGAGCATTCGCATCTGTATCCAGAATGACGGAGATAGGTTCATGAACTCACCACTCGTAGCCCTCACACCCAGCTGGTATCCGAATCCTCC
>JAOZQW010000108.1 GCA_029932015.1 Candidatus Fermentibacteraceae bacterium | reverse complement strand
ACCTCGGTCTTAAGGAAGATGGTTCAGTAGTAGCCTGGGGTGACAACTCCAGCGGCCAGTGCAATGTACCCGCGCCCAATGAGGGTTTCGTGGCAGTTGCGGGGGGATGGAAGCACAGTCTCGGTCTAAAAACAGACGGCTCGATAGTAGCCTGGGGTCATAACAACTATGGCCAGTGCAATGTGCCAGCGCCCAATGAGGATTTCGTGGCGGTTGCTTGTGGTGTTGGTCATAGCCTCGGTCTGAAGGAAGACGGCTCGATAGTAGCCTGGGGAGAGAACAGCTACGGTCAGTGCGATGTGCCTGCACCCAACCAGGATTTCGTGGCGGTTGCTGCGGGACAATTTCATAGTCTCGGCCTGAAGGAAGACGGCTCGATAGTTGCTTGGGGTTCGGACAACTACGGTCAGTGTAATGTGCCAGCGCCCAATGAGGATTTCGTGGCGTTTTCAGGGGGAGGTTTTCACAGCCTCGGCCTGCATGCATATCTGCATGTCATAGAGCCGGACAGTTCGACCATATGGATGCAATTAGCTACGGATATTCCCGTTGGCTGGGCAGGTGTGTACTGCGACAGCGTAAGTATTGTTCTATACGACGGAGCAGTCCTTGTTGACACACTGGCGGCATCAGCGCCTAACACTGGTTCCTGGGTCTTCAGCGGCCCCGTACCCATGAGCTGGGATCCCGGCACTGAGTACATGATCTACATAGAGGACGATCTCGGATAGTCCGGCTGGAGTGATGAGTTCACTGTTGCGCCGTTTGTTCAGATTGTTAGTGATGAATTAACCGGTACATGTAACTATTCTTTACATAATGCAGCGCCAAATCCTTCATATGGAATGGCGCTTGTTGCCTTCGAGATCCCAGTTATCGATAATGTCTGTATAACTGTTTACGATATTCCCGGACGATCTGTTACTGAGCTGGCGTACAGCGCACTTGCTCCGGGGATGCACGAGGCGATTATAAGTGATCTTCACGCAGGGCTTTATGTTGTCCACATGCAGGCCGGTGATTTCAGTGATTACGGGAGGATGATCGTAATTCGATGATCAGGTGCGGTCCCTTCGATACGGTACAGGATAGATGTTTGGAGAGGGTTAAACACCCAGACATTTCATCTGGAGGATGCTCGCCGTATCTATATGCTGGATATCAATTTAGATATATGACACTGGCGCCTCGACGAGGACTTGAACCTCGGACCTAGTGGTTAACAGCCACCCGCTCTACCAACTGAGCTATCGAGGCGCGCAGTGAGAGGCGGAAAGATAGCCCTGCCTCCACATATCGTCAAGCTGAAAAGGGAGGGGGCACACCTTTTTTTGTGTACCCCCATCGGTCAAAGGCTATCCGGTTAGTTGATGACCACTACCCGAAGCTGTGCACTTGTCTCAGGTGCTGAGTAGGTGCAGACATAGAGACCGGATGGCAGTCCTGTTACTGTGGTTGAATGTGATCCGGCATCCATCCATCCGCTTACAGGTGAAAGCACTTCACGTCCTGTGAGATCGTATATCCTCAGGTTGGCTTCACCAGGTGCAGTGAGCTGGTAGGCTAGCTGGAAGCTGCCCTGTACCGGGTTGCATCCCATCAGGACAAGTGGTTCCTCTATGGTCGGGTCGACACTGATCCCGGTTACGCTCCAGAGGAATGTTATGTCATTGAATTTCGGAGTTATCCATGGATCACCCGATGTGAGTTTAAGGTTATACTGGATGTATCTGTCGGTAGGCTCGAGCAGTCCCTGGAGATTCGTCGGGCCTGAAAGCCATGCAGACCAGTTACCCATAGTTTCAGCGTCGCTTGAACCCCGGATCTGAACCTGGATATCAGTACTACCTGGCTCTTCTGAATCCCAGTGAAGGTAGTCCCAGTTGATCTCATCAACTGCTCCGGTATCGTAGATGGAAGAGGTCAACTCCCCGGGTGTGTCATAACCGCCGATACGGAAGTACTGAATTGTACTCTGGGTCTCCCAGGAGGGAGTCGCGAATTCAGGTATTCCGTCAGCGTTCAGATCGCCTGTCGCGATATCATACGACCACCTTGAGCTGAAGGAGTCCTTGAGAGTCCAGGATAAACCCGAACCATCACTGTTCTCCATCCAGTGTACTTCACCACCGGAGCCCCATTTTGCGATGAGCAGGTCTCTGAATCCGTCATCGTTCAGGTCGGCTGAAGCTAAAGCATAACAGTAAACAGGAGTGTCGATGGTGTGATTTGTCCAGTGTGTCCAGTTGATGTTCTCCCACCATGAGACCAAATTATTGGAAGCGACTACTACGTCATAGTCTCCATCACCGTTGATATCATCTACAAGGAGATCATGAACAGATGGCGCTTCAGCAACGACAATATCCTTCTCCCAGTATGTGCCATGGTTGACCCAGACCGCGACCTGCCCGGTCACATTGGAGCCGGCGACAACATCAGGTCTGCCGCTGCCGTTCATGTCCATGGCATCTACGATCAAAGCCCCGGAGAAAGCACCGTCGATGTAGTTCGGTGACCATGAGTGTGAAGTGGCAACTTTGTTTCGCCACCACATTATGTCCTCTGAGTCATACACCGCCAGGACGATATCCTGATAGCCATCGCTGTCGATATCAGCAACACTGGAACCGCGAGCATCGAAAGCGCTTATCTGTCTTTCTATCCAGGAAGCTCCGGCACCTTCGTTCTCCCACCAGAAGAGCCCCTCCGAGGAGTACGAAGCACATAGATCAATATCACCATCATCATCGAAATCGGCGGAATTCAGCCAGGAACGATCTGAACCATTGCTGCTGATCAGGTGACGGACCCAGGAAAAACCCTGGTTGTCAATGTTTTCCCACCAATAGATCGCATCAGAGCCAACAGCGGCAACATCAAAGAATCCGTCACCATTGAAGTCGGCGATAACGATGGAGTTGGCGTTCCAGATCTCATTGTCGATGTTGTGCTCCCCATAGGGAAGAGAGAGTGAGAGGATACCAGGAGAAGTGTCGTAGTTGATATTGGTGCATACATCGAACACGCTTCCCCATGGACCGATGGGACCAGGTGTGCCCGGTCCACCTGACCAATCGGTCTGTAAGGCCGAATTGGCGGATACAACTGTAGAAAATGAGATAATGAGAAGTAATAGCACAATGCGCATTTTCATTCGGGACCTCCCCCTCAAGAGTTAGAATGAAGAGCATGATTGAGTGTTAATATCGCAGTTCCTGAAGTGCGTCAAGCCACAAAAATGAGACCCCCGGTGATGTCCCGGGGGTCTACCGAAGAATGCGTTCCTGATTCAGCTAGAGTCTGAGCAGCTCAGTAGTTCCCAAATTGCCCTGTGTATCTGTAACAACGGCGAAGTAGGCTCCTGCTGGAACCTGCGAACCGTCTGTAGAGGAGCCGTTCCAGGTAAATGCCCCTTCGAAAGTATCTTCGAGGATGAGCATGCCGCGAATGTCGTAGATCTCAAGATGAGCCTCACCCGGGAATCCTTCACCTGTGATGACAACCGAAGCGTTGAAGGGATTCGAGGAGAGAGAGAGGTCTATTGTACCGCTTGTCTCGGTACCTTCGACTCCCTCGGTGAGATCGATCTTGTAGATCTTGTCGTTCTCCATGTCGCTAACCCAGAGGTAACCCTCTGGATCCATAGCAACACCTCTTGCGTAGGGAACCAGGCTGCCTGGGATGTAGTCGACCCAGGTTCCGGCGGAGTTATAGAGGCGGAGAGTCACGGAGGTCCAATCCGAGGCAACCCAGACCGTGTTATCCGCGAGCCAGGCGATGTCTCTGGTCTGACTGAAGCCTGTAAAGGGGTTTCTGCTCAGTCTTCCGGCGATGCCGGGAAGAGTGTATCTGTAGGTACGATTCTGAGTTATGGAGCTGAGGTAGAGGTAATTGCCGCTGGCTGAAAGTCCCGTCACCGACGAGACAGGGTTTCCTCAACCACCGCACATGTCTACAGAACCTGAAAAGGTTCCGGTTGGAGTGTACTTGTAGACATAACCGGTTGTGGAGTTGTTCCATAGGCCGACAAGCACGAGGTTGTGGGTCTCGCTGTAAGCGAGTCCGGTCGGGAAGTAGGCGGAGGAGTGGGAAACGTAGAAACTACTTTCT
This sequence comes from Candidatus Fermentibacteraceae bacterium, assembly GCA_029932015.1. Lineage (GTDB taxonomy): Bacteria > Fermentibacterota > Fermentibacteria > Fermentibacterales > JCC-6 > JAOZQW01. Next base: position 3,220 of record JAOZQW010000108.1, on the reverse strand, counting down.
ACAGCACCAGTCGCAGGATTAACGGAGTAAACGTAGTCCGTTACCTCATCAACAGCCCAGAGTTTGCCATCACCCCATGCAAGACCGCTGATATTCGTATCGGGGGCATCGAGGGTGAGTACGATGCTTTTAGCGTATACCAGCGCCGAAAGCACAAGCAGGGCGATCACGAGCTTCTTCAATCTGTCTCCCTTCTTCAACAGGATTGATATTTGATGTTAAGAATACACATATTCCCATAGACACTATGTAGGAAATAATCCCTGCGGTCAATCTTCCGCCATGAAGTGGAGCGTTCGCAGATGTGCTCAATTCACTTCAGCTGCTTATGAACATGGATGAATGAGGGGAGTACTGGTCAGTCTGAGAGCCATTGCTTATAATGCTTTCAATCTTATAGTGAACTGTGTGTCAGAAAGCTCTTTACTGCGTACTGAAAAGGTTTTCATCATTCCGTGCATAACTTGCTCATCTAGAGAATCAACACCGGCAGTCATTGCTGAGCGGGGTCGCATGCTCTACACACTTCTACGGTTGGGTGGAAGAGACTATTCCCATATCTCGGAGTACGGAAATGCGCACTTCTGTCACCTATGCGAGATATTAGCAGAGAATAATAGTGTTATGGTGTTCGAATGGACACCAGAAGCGGCAGAATGCCGCGTCAAGAACCGGGACGATACTCCCGGGAACAGGAGAACCAAATGAGCAATAAGTTGTTTGTCGGCGGCATTCCCTGGGCTACTACGGATGAGGCTCTCAAGGCGGCCTTTGATGAATTTGGTCCGATAGAAGAGGCCAATGTTGTTCGTGAAAGGGATACCGGCAGGTCAAGAGGTTTCGGTTTTGTGACCTTCGAGACCGAAGAAGATGCTGCTAGAGCCAGAGAGGCCATGCATGAGCAGGATCTCGAGGGCCGGCAGATCAAGGTTGATTTTGCGACAAGCAAGCCCACCAGAACTCGATCGGAATTCTGAGAATCCGATCTCTTTGAATTCATTTCCGTCAGGGGATGATGAATGCGGCATGAGCCGCAATGATTCGGGACTTACGTTCCGTGAAAAGGAGTATCTATGAACAGTAAGCTTTTTGTCGGCGGACTTCCCTGGGCTACAACTGACGATAGTCTGCACAAGGCCTTCGAGGAGTACGGAGCAATTGAGGAGGCCAACGTTGTCCGCGAACGCGATACTGGAAGATCAAGAGGCTTCGGTTTCGTGACCTTTGAGAATGCGGAGGATGCCCAGGCGGCTCAGCAGGCGATGAACGAGCAGGAGTTCGAGGGTCGTCAGATCAAGGTTGATTTTGCTAACAGCAAGCCGAAAAGACCCAGGAACGATTACTAGCGGATAGAAGTTGACCTGGAATCTGATGAACGGCGGGGGTCACCCCGCCGTTCATATGTATATCTTGATTCAGACCGGGATCAGACTGACAACGAACATCTTAGGCCAGTATTTGCCTGTGATGATGAAGGCGTTTCTGGCGGGATCCCAGGCAATTCCATTGAGGACCTGAGCCTCCAGCCTCTCCTCCAGGGTCAGAATCCCTTCGAAATTCACTATTCCATCAACGATCCCGGTGGCTGGGTCGATCCGGAGCACGAGTCCGGATGACCAGACGTTGGAGAATATCCTGCCATCGTGATATTCGAGTTCATTAAGCAGGAACTGCGGTTCTCCCCTAAGTGTGACTTCGATCGATCGAATTTCAGACAGATCGTCAGTTCGCCTGAACCGGATCATTTCACTACCATCACTCACGGCGATGATACTGTCACTGATGCTGCAGATGCCCCATCCCTCGGTGTCAATTGTCCCTGCCGTATCGATCTGGAGAGAATCGAGAGACCACTGGAGGACAACACCGGATTGCCAAGTCAGATGGAGGATCCGGTCGGAAAGGATTGTAATTCCTTCACCAAAAAGGGAATCCGGAAGAGCATACTTCTCCAGAAGTGTACCGTCCGAAAGATCGAGACGCCGAAGAGAAGAATGACCCCACATACCGGTACCTTCCCAGAGAACGCCCTCATGAACCTCCAATCCCTGAGTGAATGCGAGTGTGTCATGATAGAGAGTATCAAGAACTATGTAGACCAGACTGTCTAGTCCTTCATCAGGTTCGGATGGGGAGGAACCATCATTCCCGCAGCATATGATGAGGGATACAAACAGAAGCACTGCTGGGAGAGATGCTCGTGGTACTGAGTAGATCGTTCTCACCGCCCCCTGGCACCTGGAGTACCGCCTGAGCTGCCCGAGTCGGCAGGAGGGGTTCCTCTGCCGCCTGATGGCTCCTCCGGCTCAGTAGTTACTGAGTCAGATGAGCCGCGACCGGTCTGACCGCTCCCGGCAGTGGATGCGGAATCCCTTCCGCTTCCACCCTGACCAGGCTGAAAAGACATGGAGTCGAGAAATCTAGCAGTGCGTGCAGGGTCTTCAGCGACAACCGGCAGCGAGGCGACAATGACTGACAGAGCGGAGAGCCGGTCCTCCGGAGTGGGATGTGTTTGCCAGAAACCCGGACCGGACCTGTCCTGGGTTCCACCCATTGTCTGAAGTACTCTCTGGAGCGCGGACGGATCATATCCCGCTGCGGAACAGATGACGACAGCAAGGCTGTCCGCCTGAAACTCGGTGTCTCGGCTGTAACCACTGGTCACAAGCGTTGATATTACCTCTTCCACAGCATCTCCGTAGTCGTCGAGGGCTTCCTGGACATCACTGCTTCCCCAGCGATCTGAAGCTTCACCGGCAACAAGTGCTCCGAACTCCACCCACTGGGCGCTTTCAATAGAACCAAGACCATGCTTCAGAGAAACATGTGCCACCTCATGGGCGAGAACGGCAGCGAGTTCATCCTCGCTCGCAGCCCGCTGAATGAGCCCGGATGTGATCATTATGAGGCCACCGGGACATGCAAGGGCATTGATGGCATCGCTGTCAAGGACAAGGAAGTGATAGCCATTGAATACAGATGGTCTTGGAGAGAAGGCAACGACTGACTGGCCGACAAGGTTCACATACTCCTGCAGCTGAGGGGAGTTGAGGGGGGAGTACAGCGTAAAAAGGTAAGCGGCTACGGATCTGCCGAGATAGTACTCCTCTACTTCATTCAGTGCTCCGGAAGCTCTGCTGAAGGAATCTGTGATATCAACAACCGTTTGCAGGTCATCACTTTCCAGTATGTCTGCAATGTCACCAAGGCCGAAGGCGGA
>JAOZQW010000107.1 GCA_029932015.1 Candidatus Fermentibacteraceae bacterium | reverse complement strand
TTCCTCTGCTTTTCGCTCTCCCATAACCACTGCCTCCGCCAGTTCTCTGCAGTCGTTCCCGCATCTGCCGCACTGATCCAGGGTCAATTGTGGAAGGAAATGGAATGATCTTTCATACAGGTACACGCATCCCTCTTCCAGGCTGACTGGATCTGATCTCTCCCTGAGAGTGATCTGGGGCTCATCATCCCGGTTGTTGGTGAATCGAGCGAGCTCGAGCGGCTCCCACGGAATATCCACTTCACTGCGACAAAACACTACGGGAACCGCGAGATCGTGCATGATGTCCAGCAGGACTATATCAGGAGCGCGTGAGCTGATGCAATCTTCGAGGCTACCCCTCCCGGTAACCTTCATTTCGGGACTGCCCTCGGCATTCATGTGCAGGATCCCAACAGACTTGTCGGGCAGTTTTTGAAGAAATATCTCTTTGAACGCGTTTCTCATTGATGTGGTCCCGACAACGGAAAGACACTTCATTCTATCCCCCTCAGAATACATGCACCGCACTGGCTTTGAAAGAAACATGTACCTGTGAACCCGGCGATACTCCGAGTTCGTCAAGCGCTCCTGTTGTGACTGCTGCGGTTAATAGAATTCCCGAAATGTCAAGTTCAACATCCCAGGTGGTGCCGTTTCTCGTGATGGATCTCACTATTCCGATGAATCGATTCCGTTCACTTGTGACGGTCGGCGCAGTAGATATCACAATAACCTCTGGGGGTACAGCGAGGAATCCATGGCCACTCTTCTCTTCAGTATGCCTGATGCTGAGGTCGCGCACAAGAGCTTCAGAAGCGCAAAACTCAGCAGGCAGGATATTTCTCATCCCCGTGAATGAAGCCATGAAGCGATTCCGGGGGCTGAAGAGAATTTTATCCATGGAGCCAGACTGCTCGATATTTCCATCCCTCATTACGGCTCCAGTATCCCCTACTGCCAGCGCATCAGTGAAATCATGCGTTGCCATGAGAAAGGTCATATCAGTCCGATCGTGTATCTCCTTTATCCTGCCAAGGAGTTCCCGCTTGAATGACTGATGCAGTGATGTAGTCGGTTCGTCCAGGATAAGCAGTTCGGGATCGAGAACGAGCGCTCTTGCAAGGGCAGTCCTCCGGGTCTCCCCACCGGAGAGAGTTGATGCGTCCCTTTCTTCGAAGCCCTCAAGCCCGACCAGTTCAAGCACCTCTCCAACTCTCAATGCTGTTTCCCGTTGACTGCACCCGCGAATTCTCAGTCCCCAGGCGATGTTGGAGAAGACGGTTCCCTTGAACATCACCGGATCCTGGAACATGGTTGCCATCTTTCTGCGGACACCGAGCCGTTCTCTTCCCTTCCGCGGTACGGACGCACCACGAAATAGGACTTCGCCTGAATCGGGTACATCCAGCAGTCCTGCAATGCGAAGAAGAGTGGTCTTCCCGCATCCAGTAGGTCCCATCAGAACGAAGAAGGAGCCGAGCTCCACGTCGAGTGAAACTCCGGCAAGGATACTGCTGCGCTCCCTTGTGAGGTGAATGTTCTTTAGACTGAGGATCATCATCCAGCTCTGTTCTGCATGAGATTAACCGCGATACTCACCAGCATTGCGAGCGAAAGCAGTATCAGCCCGAGAGCGATGGAAGCAGCTGTCTCACCCTTCCCCACGCCGAGTGCGATCGCGGTTGTCAGTGTCCTCGTGTAACCGGAGATATTGCCTCCAACCATGATGGCGATACCAACTTCCGAGACCGCTCTGCCGAAGCCCATCAGCAGCGAAGTCAGTACAGCATACCTGGCTTCCGACAGTACTTTGAGAATTATCCGCCCCCTGCTGGCCCCGAGAGCGGCAGCGGTGTCGGCAAGCCCCTGACCTGTACTCTGAAGCGCGGAGATGGTCAATCCTGTGATGATCGGAGCAATGAGTGCGATCTCACCCAGGATTATCGCCCAGGGTGTAAAGAGCAGCCCCATCGACCCCATTGGTCCGCTCCTTGAAACAAGAAGAAAAACAAGCATTCCAACAAAGACGGTAGGCACACTGTACATTGTCTGGATGAAAGCAACCACAAGACGCCTGCCCCTGAACCTGCCGAAGTATATCAGACACCCAAGCGGGACGAAGAGCATGGAAGCAAATAGTGTCGCGACCGAGGCGATCAGCAATGTCCGAAGTGCAATGGAATACACAACTGGATCACCCGAGAAGATCATACGGATGGCGATACCGAACGCCTCGGTCAGTTGCGACATAGTACCTGCTACAGTTCCTCTCCGGCACAGGGTGTGAAGAGCTGCCTTCCGTAGACTTCAACTCCGTAATCACCGATGAGCTGCTGCACCTCGTCCGAAATAAGGAACTCAACCAGAGCAGCGGAGAGTTCAGGATCTTTTGAGGTGGTCACCTGGATGACCGAGTATACATTCAGCAGCGCATCCCCTTCATCCACGATCGGGACCAGGGTAAGATCACCCTGATAGGCAATGTAAGTACCGATATCAGAGAGAGTATATGCGCCCATTTCATCAGCCATGACAAGAGTCGGACCCATACCGCTTCCACCCTCGACATACCATTCTCCAGCGGTCCGGACATCTTCATCGTAATCGTATCCTGCTGATGCCCAGATAGAGATCTCCTTTCCGTGGGTTCCAGAGTCGTCACCTCTACTCACAAATGGAACCTCACCTGTTTCCATCAGCGCAACGACTGCTTCCTCGGGGCTCATCCCTGATATACCTGCAGGATCGCTCTCAGGACCAACGATCAGGAAGTAATTGTATGCGAAAGGCACCCTCTCTACACCATGTCCATCAGTTACGAACTCTTCTTCTCTGTTGCGGGAGTGGACTGTTATCACATCAACATCGCCGCGCCTGCCCCAGTCCAGGGCTCTGCCGGTACCGGCATAGAGGACATCGAGCTCGATTCCATGTGCTTCTTCAAACATAGGCTCCAGGTATCCCCATAGACCTGTATCGTAAAGGCTTGTTGTGGTGGCCACGCGAAGGCGTTCGACCCTGGGAATAGGTTCGATACCAGTGGGCTCAGAAACCTCAATGGGGGCATCTGCCTCACTGATTGGTTCGGACTGTTGCTGCTCTCCGCACCCGGTAAGTGTGAGAATGAATATTGACAGAATGGACCAGACGGACGTCTTCATGAATCTCTCCCCGTGCAAATGGTGTATTTCTCCCTTTGGAGTTCCAGGTGGCTGAATGCGGAATGTATCCAATAAACTGGAATATGATCGTTATGTCCGTCAAACACAACCGGGGTCGGACGTCACTTTGCTCCTTTGTGAAAACCATTTCATTTGTATAAACTGACATGGAAAGAACCTGAAATCACTACCCCCTTGAAAGATTCCATATAGATCGAGTACACTGTAAGTAAGATGGCAAGAAAACGTAGACCTGACTGGCCCAATGCACTGCACCATGTGATGGCCCGTGGCATCGATGGTCGAGCCGTGTTCAAAACCCTTTATGAGCGGGATGACCTCGTCCGTCGGTTGTCCGAACTGGTCCCTGAGACTGAAACTTCGATTTACGCATGGGTCGCTATGCCCAACCACCTGCATCTTCTAACCGGCACGGGAAGCACGCCTCTAAGTGAATTTATGCACAGGTTGCTGACAGGTTTCGCGGTTCGCTACAACCTGACCCACGATAGGAAGGGTCATGTTTTCCAGGGCAGATTCAAATCGATACTCGTTGAAGATGGCCCCTATTTCCAGAAACTTCTCAGATACATCCATCTGAACCCTCTGAAGGCGGGGCTGGTCGAGTCTATGGAGGCACTCTCCAGGTATCGATGGTGCGGACATGGGGCATTAGTGGGTACATCCTCCATCCCATGGCAGCAGACCGAATCGATTCTCAGATGCTTCAGATCAGTGGATCTCGACGCAATATCAAGTTATCTAAAGTATCTTGACACTGATTCCGACGAGACGGAAGCTCAGATGCTCAGTGAGGGCAGCTTCATCCTCGGTGAGAATGGAATATCTAAGTCTTCTGAATCCCTTGAAAGGGATTCCTGGAGCTGTTGCTGCCGAGTACTTGGTTCAAGATCATTCGCGCTGTCTGTCATGAACAGATTGAAGGCATCGGGTGAAATGAGGACCAGAGAGAGAGATGATATCCACCGGAGGATCGAGAGTATCTTCCTCTGGGCGTCCAGTATATGGACTGTTACTCCGGAAGCGATTAGAGGTGCTGCAAGGAACTCATCTCTATCGAATGCCCGAGCAGTGATTGCTGGGATCTGCTCTAGCAAACTTGGGCTTAGTCACTCCGAATGCGGAAAACTGCTGAACCTGAGTAGATCAGGTGTGAGGAATGCAATAGAAAGAAGTGCAACACTGATTAATGATGATGATTTTATTGACATGTTTTGAATTTCACAAAGGATCATAGTGACGCCCGACCCCGGATGATGGCGATGATTTCATTGGCCATCATGTTGGCTACGATACCTACTCTGGCTGATAGAGTACCCTGAGACAGTTCGCTCTCCTGATCACCCACAATTATCAGACCCTCTCGCCTGTCTACGCGGATCCTTTCCGTCTTGCCGTAACCGGCAACCCCTGAGCATGACACAACCGGCACTTCGGGGAAGTCGGAGAGCCATGTCTCGAGGATCATCACCTTGGCTTCATCCAGGTCCAGAGCCTCTACAAGGATATCTGCACCGGAAAAGATGGATGCAGCGTTCCCGGCATCGATCATCCTCTCATGAGTGTCCACCTGAACTTCGGGATTGATGAGTTCCAGATTACGACGGAGAGCAACGACCTTGGGGAATCCGATCTGATCGGTGAAGTAGTACTGGCGATTAAGGTTCGAGGGCTCAATCCTGTCGAAGTCCGCGACGACCAGCCTTCCCATTCCTGCTCTAACGAGAGCAGCGGCAACATTAGAGCCTATCCCTCCAGCGCCTGCCAGACCCACTGTACAGACCTGCATCGCCTCCGTGACCCCGGGAGGATTGTCCCTGAACAACTCAGCAATAGTGCTTTCCATACCAATATTCTACCCCGGTACTGTACAGAGTGCCAGACCTCCAGGTGAGGGTTGATATGGAACCCTTCTGGTGGTAGTTTTCAGGCGTCGAAAAATGCTGATCAGAAGTGTCTGATCGGATGATGTATTCAATCATTAATTCAACCTGGAATAGACTCAAACATGGGGAGATTTTCATGGCGGAAGTTCGATGCGCCGAGGATATTCTGAATGCCCAGAGAGTCCAGGCCGAGCTCGAGTATACACCGAAACCCGCCGTTAAGGGTTATACAGGTGAAATGCTCAGGGTCGATCTAAGTGACTACTCCTTCAGGATCATCCCGGTTACCGATGAGATCAAACACAAACTGACCGGTGGCAAGGGATTCGACCTCTGGCTTCTGTGGCAGGAAGTTGATAAAGGCACCAGGTGGGACAGCCCCGAGAACGGAATCTGCATTTCCGCCGGTCCACTCGGTGGAAGTCCATCCTTCCCGGGCACCGGCAAGTCAATTGTGACGACCATATCTCCTACAACCGGGAGCGTGATCGACTCCAATGTCGGAGGTCATTTCGGACCGCTGCTCAAGTTCAGCGGTTTCGATGCAATGTGCATCGTCGGCAAGCGCACGGACAAAGACCATGTGATCTATATCGACGGGACAGCCGGGAAAGTCCAGATATTCAGGAACGAGCTCCTCGATATCGACAGTCATATCCTTGCGGATCAACTCGGCACACTTCTCGCTGAGAATGATGAGGATAAGAGGAACATCTCCACTGTAAGCGCAGGTAGAGGAGCGGATCATACCTGGATCGGCTGTCTGAACTTCAGCTGGTGGGACTGGCGAAGAGAGCAGATGAGGCTCAAGCAGGCCGGACGCGGCGGCAGCGGCAGCGTTTTCCGTGAGAAGGGTCTCAAAGCGCTGGCGGCCAGGGCAGTCCAGTCACGGCCGATCTGGAAACGCACACTCATCGAAGAGGGAGGTGAGTAGATGTCCTGTGGATGTGATTGCAGCAGCAGGACCGATCTGATAATCGATCGGTGGAATGCTGATCCGGACTTCGTCATTGAGATGTTCCAGGATATTCAGGAGGAATTCAGACATATCCCTGAAAGCTCCCTCAATCAAATAGCTGAGAGAACCGGCAAACCACGTGGAATTCTCTTCCACATTGCAACTTTCTACAAGGCATTCAGCCTCGAGCAGAAAGGCGAACTGGAAATCCAGATATGTACAGGCACCGCCTGCTATGTGAAAGGCGCTGTGGATGTACTCAGAGCATTCGAGCGTGAACTGCATGTAGATAGCGGGGAAACAACCCCTGACGGCAGGTTCACCCTGAGCGAGGTTCGATGTGTTGGAGCATGTGGTCTCGCCCCGGTAGTGGTAATCGGCGAGGAGGTCATCGGCCAGGTGACCCCTTCCATGGTCCCTGACCTGCTCAAGAAGCACAGGTAGGAGGCCGATATGAACATCAATAGACTCAGTGAAATGCAGAAAGAGGCGACTGAGAGGTTCGACTCCTACAGCGCCGTGCTCATGGTCTGCGCCGGTACCGCCTGTGTAGCCAATAAATCAATTGGACTCATTGAACATCTCAAGCGCGAGTTGATGAACCGTGGGCTTTCAGACAAATACCTCGTGGTAGCCACCGGATGCAACGGATTCTGCGCCAAGGGACCGATCATGGTCGTCCAGCCGGACGGAGTCTTCTACCAGAAGCTCACACCGGCTGATCTTCCATCGATAATCGAGCAGCACCTGGAGGGTGGAGAGCCTGTTGAGAGCCTTCTCCACATGGTGAAAGGCGTTCCGGTACCGAAGATGCAGGACATTCCCTTCTTCGCTAAGCAGGAGCTCCTGGCGCTCAGGCACAGGGGGCTGATAGACCCTGAGGATATCCAGGATTACGTCCGCCTGGGCGGTTATGCAACTGCCGCCAAGGTCCTGACATCGATGGAGCCTGGCGATGTGCTGGATTCTGTTATCAGGAGCGGTATTCGCGGACGTGGCGGCGGCGGCTTCCCCGCTGGTCTCAAGTGGAAGAGCTGCGTAGATGCCGCTGAGCAATTGGGCATCCTTCCAGTTGTTGTCTGTAATGCTGACGAGGGTGACCCCGGAGCCTTCATGGACCGCTCCATCGTCGAAGCCGACCCGCATACCGTAATAGAGGGTATGATAATCGGCGCCTTTGCGGTGGGAGCCTCCAAGGGCTTCATCTACATGCGCAAGGAGTACCCGCTGGCTATGCACAGGCTCGAAATAGCCATCATGCAGGCTCGTGCGGAAGGTCTCCTCGGAGAGAACATTTTCGGCAAGGGTTTCTCGTTCGACCTCGAGA
>JAOZQW010000420.1:566-1990 GCA_029932015.1 Candidatus Fermentibacteraceae bacterium | reverse complement strand
TTCCAGGAAGGCTTCATGCAGGGATTCAACGAGGAGCAGGGTCAGGAAGGTCTCGATGAGATCATGACCGAACTCGACAACATGGACTTCGCCTTCGAGGCCGCATCCGTCGAGGCTGGCGGAAGCCAGGTAGAGGGTATCGAGTTCTCCCTCAACCATCCGGACGTCGAGGTCACCGTTGTCTTCTCCAGCGAACTTCCCATCATCCCTCTCGCATATGCGAGTTTCTTCTCCGCTGAGGACAACGAATCGCATACGGTCGAGGTGCGCGGTTTCGGCTTCAGCGGTGCTGAGAACCTTATGCCGGGTGAGCCTGCACAGGTCATCCCCGCGATGATGTTCCTTCAGGGTATGACCCAGCAGATGGGTGCACAGGAAGGACGCTCCGCCGGTATCAGGTAGGGTATCCCGATACGTCAGATTCAAACGCCCGGCGCATCCGCGCCGGGCGTCTTCCTATACCTGAATGCCACTTCCCAGCAGGTCTCTGATAGTGTATTTTTGATTTCAAATGGATCTTCTCGAAAACCTCTCCACAGCAAGTGTTCGACCTCCGCTGGCCGACCTTCTTCGTCCGTCAGGGCTGGAGGAGGTCTCCGGCCAGGAGCACCTTCTTGCCGAAGGAGCAGCCTTCAGAGAGGCTCTGCTGAAGGGGGTGCTGGGCTCATTCATCCTCTGGGGTCCTCCCGGTTCAGGTAAAACGACTCTCGCCCTTCTCGTATCCAGGTACACAGATCAGCATTTCGTCAGATTCAGCGCTGTCACTGGAGGAGTGAAGCAGGTCCGGGCAATTGTGGAAGAGGCCGCAAGGCTGATCCATTCCGGGATCAGCACAATGCTCTTCGTCGATGAGATCCATCGGTTTAACCGCGCTCAGCAGGATGCTTTCCTTCCTCATGTTGAGAAGGGGACCATCAGACTTGCCGGTGCTACTACGGAGAACCCATCGTTTGAGATCAACGCGCCGCTGCTGAGTCGATGCACAGTGTATGTTCTCAAGCATCTTGAGGAGGGGCATATACTGGAGATACTCAGGAGGGCAGCTGTTCATCCGGTGATTCAGGAGGCTGTTGCTCCAGGCATTGATGAGGGGGTTCTTGAACTACTTTCTTCCACTGCGGATGGCGATGCGAGGAGAGCCCTGAACTCGTTCGAACTTATTGCTGGAATGTCGGGCGAGGGCAGGATCACACTTGATCTCGCCAGAAGTGCGCTCCAGGTTTCACCGATGAACTACGATCGCTCCGGAGACCGGCATTTCAACATGATAAGCGCCCTCCACAAATCTCTCCGGTCCAGTGATGCCGATGCAGCCATGTACTGGCTCGCCAGAATGATAGAGGGTGGTGAGAATCCACTGTATATCGCCAGGCGGATGATCAGGTTCGCCAGCGAGGACATTGGGCTTGCCGACCCATCAGCAC
>JAOZQW010000420.1:0-556 GCA_029932015.1 Candidatus Fermentibacteraceae bacterium | reverse complement strand
TGACGCCTACAGGTTCCTCGGCTCACCGGAAGGTGAACTGGCCTTGGCTGAGGCCGTAGTGTACATGGCCCTTGCTCCGAAATCCAACTCGGTCTATACAGCCTGGAAGGCTGCACTTGGCGCAGCACGGGAGTACGGTAGCCTTCCGGTCCCCCTCGTACTTCGGAATGCCCCGACATCCCTGATGAAGCGCCTTGAATATGGCAGGGGTTACCAGTATGCCCATAGTGCCGAGGATGGTATAGTGACCCACTCCAATTTTCCCAAAAGTATGGCAGAGCTTGAATTCTACCGTCCAACAGCATCCGGCAGGGAGGAGCAGCTGGCAGCAAAACTCAGTGAATGGAAGAGGCTCAGGGAGATGGCGAGGAATACAGATGAGAGTTAAGACAGCTGAACACCGCGAATTCATTGACATCACCGGCAGAGTGGAAGAGCTTCTTCCTGATGGCTTCTCTGGTGCAGTTATGCTCTACACACCGCACACAACTGCAGCTGTTACAGTCAATGAGGGATTCGATCCTGACGTCGTGACAGACATGTCGAATATGCTCGA